>VKHO01000009.1 GCA_011125455.1 Chlamydiales bacterium STE3
ACAAATCCCTTCGAGAGAAACTCTTTCAAGCAATGCTTGTCTAATTTTTACTCTTTCTTCTTCTGGAATAGACTTTTTCTCGGGATTGAGAACAAATTGCCTGCCACATGAAAGGCATTGATGGTTTTGTTTCCCACTATGAATATGTCCATTTTTCTTGATCGTTGTTGAATTGCACGAAAGACATGCTAAGCCCATAAGTTTCTCCTTGGTGTAGACAAAGAAGAAAAACCTGAAAATAGCCAGTAATGTCAAATCAATTTTTCTACAGCATTACTTGTTTATGACTATCTAATCCTTTAGCTTGAATATTTTGTTGCTTTTCGTTAATAAGAAATATTTTCTTTTATTGAAAGTTTATTCTTCTATCTTATTTTTTTGTTTTAATTGAGTTAAATAATTTTCCGCTTGTTTAAGCTGTGCTTCGCCTAGATGTCGAAGTTTGAAAATCATTTTAAAACCTTTTTTGTTTATAGTCATAGCCTTGGGATAATATGTTTGATAAAGCTTACTCCATAACTGATCGCTATCGCTTATTTTCTGCCATTTTCGACAAACTTGCTGAGCGTTGCTAATATCGCGTGGAGGCAAAAAAGAAAAGATTCTCAATGTAACATCATCAGAAAGTCCTTGAATGGAGCGAGGAAGGGAAGGAGCAGGTTTAGAAGGCTTTGGAAAGCATGAGCTAAATAAATTAATGCAACTTGACATAAGAAACCTTGCTAAAAAGGTTAAGGTTAATATTTATTTTGCCTTACTTTCTTTTTTATGTCTATCTTTATATACTGCCGCTTAATTTTATACAGATAAAGAAAGAACGCCTTTTAGATAAACAAAAGAAAAGAAAGAGAACTTCAAATGAGTAGAATCAATGTCTGAAAGATTTGATGAAGCGTTAATAAAACTACTAGGTTCGGTTTCGCAGGAAAAACTGAAGGAAGCCTACACAGAGCTAAGCGTTTTTTATAAAGAGCGTGAAGAAAAGCTGCCACCATTAAAGACGTTTGAACAAAAATGCGCTTACCTCACAGCACGCTTCCCAGCTACATTTGCTGCGGTCTCAAAAGTCCTCGGTCAAATACGCTCTCTTTTCCCCACCGAAATGTGCTCTTTACTCGATTTAGGGGCAGGACCAGGAACTGCATTTTTAGCGGCTCAGGAGATTTTAGGCGAGTTACACGAAGGGGAATTAATCGAACGCGATACGGAACTCATTCAATTGGGGAAGAAGCTGGAAGAATACGCATCATCCAAAAAAGGCCATTGGTTAGCACAGGATTTAAAACATTTAGAGCTAAAACGTTCCTATGATTTAATTATCGCTTCTTATTCAATCGGAGAGTTATCAAAAGATGAGCAATTGCAGCTCTTGCATTCCGTCTGGCCGAAAGTAGAGGGCGTTCTTGTTTTAATTGAACCGGGAACTCCTAAAGGCTTTGCCAACATTAGAGCAATGAGAGAACAGCTGCTTCAGCTGGGTGGTTTTATTATTGCCCCTTGTCCTCACCAGCAAGCATGTCCGATGGCGGAAAATGACTGGTGTCATTTCAATGTAAGATTAGAGCGCAGTAAAAACCATCGTTTGGCTAAGCAAGCAACCCTTTCCTATGAAGATGAGAAATTTTCTTTTGTTGCAGTGGCAAAGCAACCTATTCCTTTACCCACAGCAAGAATCGTGCGTCATCCGGGAAAGCACTCTGGCCATGTGAATTTCGTTCTATGCACGCGTTCTGGCATCCTAAAACAGACTATTTCTAAAAAAGAAAAAGCGGTTTATAAAGATGCCAGAAAAAAAGAATGGGGCGATGCCTTTAACGTTTAGCAGTGCGTTTTTTAGGTTTCGCAGGGCTTGGTGCAGGCTCGCTTTCCGTTGCACCTTGGTGCGTTTTTAACATCTCATTGATGCGCTGAGCCGGCTTGTCTGAAAAGGCATTGTAGGCCTTAACTACTTGAGCGCGGAGCTGCTTCCCTGATTTTGGTGTTAAAAAAAGTGCCATCCCTGCCCCTAGTAAAAGCCCCGCTAAGCCTCCAGTAAGGTAGTGGTTAAGGGGCTCTTCTGTGTGTTGACCATTGGAGAGCAAGTTCGAGTATTCTCTTGCTTTATCTTCGGCGCAATGAGTTTGATCCCGCAAAGCTTCCATAATTTCGAAGCGTTTTGGATACAGGGCTACGGCTATAGACCCTAATAGAGTTCCTAATGCCACCCCTCGAGCAACATTTTTCATTCTGACCATGTTATCTCTCCTCTTTTTTAAGGCCTTGAAGAAAGCGGATCCCTAGAAGGGTCCAGTAAAGCGCTTTTTCAGGAAGGGAATGGCGAGCTTCATGCTGTTTGGAATAGTAGCTCATCGCATCTTGCGCTGCTTTAGCCCACGATGCAAGATGTTCTTCGGCATTTTCACAAGTGTCATGAGCGGTTTCAGAAAAACCGTGGGCCATTTCATGCCCTTTGTCAGATAGAATTTCAAAAGTATGAGCGAGTTGCTGGCGCAGACCTTTTGAAGCGTTGGAACTTAAAAAAATAATGGCAGAGATTCCTAAAACGCTTCCAGCAATGCCTCCAATGATTTTATTGAGGTTGTTAGAAGAATGTTTTTTTCCGGTGTGCGGAAAAGTTTCAGATAGCGAATCAGCAAAATGTTTTGTCTTTTCCGACCAATCACCGCAGGTTTCACTGAGGTTATCTTTGATGGCTTCCCCAGTCTTTGAGGATAATAAAAGCGTTGCAGCAGCTCCTAAAATAGCACCTGAAACTAACCCAAAAACAACGCCTTGTACTTCAGAATGGCCTATAGCCCCTTCTTCTCTTCTATTATTCATCCTTCGCTCCTTTTTTAAATTTTTGCCATAACAAGATAGCTAAACCTATAAAATCTAAAAGATCCACAATAGGAGGACTTTGTTCTTTTTTGCTTGTTGGTGAAAGAGAAATTACTTTTAATACCGTGTTATCTTTTACTTCTGCGTGACTTTTTTCCGAAAAATGGTTGATCGTAGAGCCCATTTTGGCAAGGGAGTGGAAGAGAGGTGTAGTGGCATCGATTTTTTCTTTAATTTTTTCATTAATTTCCATGCCATTTTTTATGGCCTTCTCTGCTTGTTCGGATAAATTGTCCGTTACCCTATCTACTCGAATGATAGTTCTAATCACAAAGAAAAGTAAGACAGTGGCACATAAGGCAACAAGAACAGAAGAAAGAGCAATGATCATCAAGCTTGTTTCAACACTCATATGTATTCCTTAATCCTTAATGTTATAAATGCAAAAGAATCAATTCAATTAATAACCTAGGAGAAGTTGAATATTTGTAGCGTACAAAAAGAGCATTCCTAAATATATATGAGATGTAGTTTTGAGTGTCAATACGCTTTTTATACAATAGAAAAATTACTTTGTCAAAAATAGTGAAAAACCTAACAAATTTTTATTTGGAGATTATTTTTTTGACTAATTTTAAAGAAGCATCGATGTCTTGAAAAGAAGGAGTTTTTCCCTTAAATTTTACTCTATCAGATTCCTTAAGAAAGTTTTTTAAAATTTCTCGCGTTTCTGGATCAATTTGCTTATCTATGCTTGCCTGCAATAAAAATTCTTCTGTTGTTAGATAGGGTGCTTCAACGCCAAATTTTTCTTGAATAAAGAACCTGATCTGTTGATTAAGAGCTTGATAATGTCTTGGATCAAGTTTCAAAGAAAGCATAGAATCTTCTATTTTTCGAAGAGTTCGCAAAAGCTTTATTTTTGTTGTCCCCTGTGCTTTAGTAGGTAATTTTTTACAAATTAAAACCACCGCGATACCAGAGAAAATCGTCGCAATGGCAAAGAGCAAGGTGCCAAGAGGAAAAGTATGCTGTTTGAAAAGTTGTTGAAATTCTTCTTCAGATGTTGGCTTTACAAGTTGAAGCGCGTTTGCACGACTAATCTCAATAGGATGTAGAGTGTCTGTCTTGGCCAGAGGGGCTGCAAACAGCGTCTTTTCAATGTTCATTTGCGGAATGTTTAATGTGAGGGGAGGGGGATGGAATGTCTTGACAGGTGTGGATCCATTAAAAAAAGAGATAAAAGCAAGATGAATAGCTACATGCCCTTCCACCAAAGGCACTAAAGTATAGCGAATCTGTGTTTTTTTTAACTCGCCATCTTTCTCCTCAATTGACTCTGCCGCAATGAGTTTTAAGCCTGATAATAGGCGGTTAGGCCATTGTTGAAAAGTTTCCATGCGGAATTCTGGAGGGGAGGTTGCATGCAATGTTAGGGTAATAGTTTCATCAAAATGGGGATTTAAAGAAGAAATTTCTCCCTGGATTGTAATCCTGCCATACTGATTTTGCCAAAAAAGTTCTGCTTTTAGGAAGATAGGTAAAAGAAGAAACAAAATAAGCAATTTCATTTCGCCTTTCCACGTTTTTTAAAAAATTTTCTGAGTTGTGGTAGGTAAGGCATTTCCGTACTGACCTCGATAAGGGGGGCATTTAATTCGGCAAAAGTTTTAGCAAGTGCAGCTCTCTTTTGGTGCACCCTATCCTGCATCCCTTTTCTAAAGGTCTGCTCGTTTGTATCGATGAGCATCTCTTCTCCACTTTCAAGATCTTGGATATGTACAATTCCAACAGCTGGGAAAGTTTTTTCTAGAGGATCTTGAATACTAATAGCGATGAGGTCATGTTTTTTAGCAATGATTGCAGCGGCATTAGAAAAATCACGAGAGATAAAATCGGAAAGCAGGAAAACCACGGCCCTCTGCCGCTGAACCTTCCCCAAAAAAGCGAGAGCGTTAGCGATATTTGTTTTTGGACTTTTAGCCTCGAATATGAGCAAATCCCTGATGATGCGTAACACATGGCGCACCCCTTTTGCCGGCGGGAGGTATTCCTCAATCTGATCAGAAAATAAAACGAGTCCAACCTTATCTTGGTTTTTTATACTAGAAAAAGCCAGAACGGCAGCGATTTCAGCTAAGATGGTATTTTTCAAACGTTCTTGGCTACCAAACTTTAAAGAAGAGGAGATGTCGACCAAAAGCATTACAGTGAGCTCTCGTTCTTCCCGGAAGTTTTTCACATAGGGATGGTTCATCCGCGCAGTAACATTCCAGTCAATGCTGCGTACATCGTCTCCCGCTTGGTACTCTCTAACATCTTCAAATTCCATACCCTTGCCTTTAAATGCGGAGCGGTACATACCAGCAAGCAAATCGGTAGCGAGGTGTTCCATTTTGATATGAATATGACGGATATGCCGAAGTATTTCTTTCGAAAGCTCTTTTTGGGCCATTTAGGGCACCACAAGTTGATTAAAGATGCGATCTAACATCTTTTCTGCTGAGACATCCTCAGCCTCAGCTTCGTAGGTACGTTTGATCCGATGCCGCAGCACGCTGTAGGCAACTTTCTTCACATCATGGGGTGTGACATACCCTCGATTTGACAAAAATGCATGGGCCTTAGCAGCAATAACTAAGGCAATACTTGCTCGGGGAGAGGCGCCATAAAAAATCAATTCTTTCATGGCTAATCCATATTTTTCCGGATAGCGAGTAGCAAAAACAATGTCTAGAATATAGTCGATAATTTTTGGATCAATATAAATGCTGTTGACAACTTGGCGTGCTTCGAGGATTTGCTTAGTTGTCAGGATGCTATTGACTGTCGGCTTTTTTTCAAGAGTTGCCATTTTGGCAATAATTTCTCGCTCTTCTTCCTTGCTAGGATAATCAATTTTAATTTTCATCATAAAACGATCCATCTGTGCCTCGGGCAAAGGGTATGTTCCCTCATGTTCGATGGGATTTTGTGTGGCGAGAACTAAATAAGGTTCATCTATTTTAAATGTTTGGCCGCTAATTGTAACTTGTCGTTCTTGCATGACTTCAAGCAATGCCGACTGGACCTTAGCTGGTGCGCGATTAATTTCATCCGCGAGAAGAATATTGGTAAAAATGGGCCCTTGGCTAATAGCAAAAGAAGCATCTTTAGGATTGTAGATGGAAGTTCCGATTAAGTCCGCCGGTAATAGATCTGGTGTGAACTGAATGCGCTTAAACTGGCATTGCGTGATCTTACTTAGAGTGGTGACAGCGAGCGTTTTAGCCAAGCCGGGTAGCCCTTCCAATAAAAGGTGTCCATCGGCTAAGAGGGCGATTAGAAGACTTTGAATAAGTTCTTTCTGGCCGACAATCACCTTACTCATTTCTTCTTGGACTTTTTTAAAATCTAGATTGGCTTTTTGCACTTCGACAGTTAGGGCATCAGTATCCACGGTCATGCGTTTACCTTTGATTGGTTACTATTTATGGTTAAACAAAACTTCATATCCAATGGCGTTTTCTAAAAAAGAAAAACATTATAGCAACAGAAAGAAGCATAGCGATGAGAGTTAAAGAGAAGCCCCACGTAGATTCTAATCCTGGCATATGCGAGAAATTCATGCCGTAAAGGCTAGCAATAAATGTGAGGGGAACAAATATTGTTGTAATGACAGTTAGGACTTTCATGATTTCATTGGTACGTTGATTAATGTTCGACATGTAAATATCGAGCATTCCAGAAACAATGTCACGAAAACCTTCAATTGTTTCTATTTCCTGTACAATATGGTCATAGACATCATAAAAAAACAGTTTTGTGGCGTTCGAGATCAATGAAGAATCCGTTTTGCGTAGTTGGTTAATCACTTCTCGCATAGGCCAAATACTTTTCCTTAAAAGTGCCATTTCTCCTTTAGCTTGTTGAATTTCGCTTAAGGTGCTAATTTTAGGGCTGTTGAGTACATCTTCTTCCAATCCTTCTAGTTGGTTATCAATGGTCTCTAGAATTAGAAAGTAGCTATCTACAATTGCATCGAGAAGGGAGTAGGCAAGGTAATCCACGCCACTTCTGCGAATCCTATTATTAGGCACTTCGAGTCTTTCATAAAGAGCTTTAAGGAATGCGTTTTCTTTTTCGACAAAAGAGATGAGATAATTTGGCCCCAATATAAAGCTAAATTGTTCATCCTCGATTGTCCCTTTTTCCTTGTTGTAACTTAACAGCCGTGTGACAACAAAAATATAATCTTTGTAATCTTCAACTTTAGAACGTTGGACGGGGTTCATGACATCTTCCAGCAGCAGGGAGTGTAATTTAAAGCCTTGGCCTATTTCCGCAATTTTGGCTGCGTTATTAATTCCACATACATTAATCCAGGTATTTTTATGTGCTCTAAGGTAATCAAGGCCTGTCGCTGACATGGGATTATGTTTTTTAGTGATTTTATCGTTATCATACTCTACCACGGTCATGTTCAATTTTTTTTCGATAGAGTCGCCTGTGTAAAAAAGTGTTCCAGGTGGAACGCCAATTTTTCTAGCTCGCTTTCTTAAAAATCTGCTCATCATTTTTTTTTATGTTTTCTTTTTTAATAGCTTGAGTTCAGGGTTTATGGCTACCATTTCCTGTACTGAGTCACTATGCAGGCTCAAATAAAGCTGAAACTCTTTGAGAGGTTGGAACATTTTCGAGACGGAAATTTTCAGGAAAAAAAACCTGAAGTTCCCCATCTATTAAAAAAGGAGAGTTTTTACATTTACACGCTTCTAGTTTCCCGAGCAGTAAAGAGGCTAGAAGATGTCTTTACTAATTTTCCTCCCAATTACCAAAAAGATTTCGGTCAAAACTTTAATTTTAAGGTGAGACTCTGGATTGGAAAATGTGCATAGACTTATCGAACGAGTCTAGCTAGAAGAACAAGGCTTTTTTGTGTAGTAAAATAGCGAAAATCCCGGTGACCTCCCAGAAGTTATGGAAGATGGAACTTCAGGATACTTATTGGCTGCTAAAGATGTCGACAGAATAGCTCAAAATGCACTCCATTTTTTAACCTCCCCTGCCAGTTATAAACAATTTTCCCACAATATTGGAACGCGAGTATTACACCATTTTAGGGGAATAAAATACTGCTTCGATGCGAGAATGCTTATAGCTCGATATTGCGGCGTACCATACCGATTTGACGGCGCAGTGTTTCATCTTTAGACATCTTCTCTTCAATTGTCTTACATGCATGCAAGATTGTGGAATGTGTTTTTCCGAAGGAGGCTCCCAGCATCATTAAAGATTCATTAATCATCACTTTAGCAAGGTACATGGCAACCTGCCTTGGAAGTGCGATTTCTTTGGTGCGACCAGAGCCTCTTAGGTCGCTAACGCGCACTTCAAAAATGGTGGCAACACTCTTTAAAATTTGCTCTACAGAAATTTTTTGTTTAGGTGCTTGTGGTAGCATTTCTCTTAGCGTTCTTTCGACAAGTTCTTCCGTAATCGTAAGATTAAGCAGTTTGCAATGAGCGCTAAGCCGGTTAATCGCTCCCTCTAGCTGACGTACGTTATGGTGAATGTGTTCAGCAATAAAGAAAGCCACTTTATTGGGGATAAAAAGACCTTTTTGCTCAGCTTTAGCTGTTAATATAGCGACTCTCGTCTCTAGCTCCGGAACGCCAATATGCGCCACAAGGCCCCATTCCATGCGGGCGATCATGCGCTCAGAAAGTTTAAGCTGGGAGGGGGGTTTATCACTTGTGATGACAATTTGCTTATGCTGATTGATTAAAGTTTCGAAAGTGTTGCAGAATTCTTCCTCAAAATTGAGACGATTTTGCAGAAATTGGATATCATCGACGAGAAGGATATCGACATCGGAGCGGTAAAATTTCTTCATTCGATCAACAGATTTATTGCGTAAATTATCAACAAGATCATTAATGAATGCTTCAGTGGTGATGCATTGTACGCGCAAGTTCTTATGATTAGCATGAACATAGTGGCCGATACTGTGCAGGATGTGCGTTTTGCCGAGACCGACGCCTCCATGGATAAATAGAGGGTTGTACGATTGTCCTGGACGAGCCGCTATGCCCATTGCTGCTGATTTCACGAATTGATTTGTTGGACCTTCAATAAAAGTATCGAAACGGTAATTGGGATTGAGTTTGAGATCAACGAGCGCCTGTTTCTCTTCTTCAGGTGAGGAGGTAGAAAAAGTTGTTGGTGTAATGAGCTTTTTAACAGGAGCAGCGATGACGAATTTGATAGCTGGTTCTCCGTTCGCATTAACCGGAAGAAAAGCCGCAAGATCTTCGCGGTAGTTAGCGAGCAGATATTCTTTTACAAAGATATTAGGAATCTCAAGGGTGATTTCATCTGTTGACTCAGACTCTAGAACTTTGATTGGCTGCAACCAATTGCCAAAAGCGGTTTCGGAACATCGTTTTTTTGCAAAGGCTAAAAATTGCTGCCAAGCTTCTAAAAGATCTAATGCAAGCATCCTACTTCCTGGTTACGCTCTTTAATGATTTAGCAATCCGCTTTGTTGACAAAGGTCAATGAAGCTTCGACCAAATTATATACAGGAAAGAAAAGTTGTTAACAGTCTTTCCACAATTTGTTCACACTCATTTCTGGACGGAGACATTAACATGGCAGAGCTTAGCTCGCAAGCTATTTTTCTTAAGTAGATCACCCTCTTTGTCTAAATCATTAAGGATCAAAAATTTTATCCCCTAAATTTAGTGGTTACATTTTTGTTGGGAAAGATTTGGCACATAAGTGACTGATATATAGTAGGCTTTGAGGGTTAAGAGGGCTTTTGCTTTTGCTTGTTTTTAAATCATTGGGTTATAGAAATTTAAATATTAATTATGATTAATAAAAACTAAATGTAATTATTTTGTATAATAATGATTATAAGTTAATGAGAAGAACTCACAATGCAAAAAAGCTTTTTCCTTTGGGTCAATTCTGGATTGTGTTTTGTCTTTCTGCTTATTCTTAGCCTGCTCGTTTTCTATTCATTACGAGAGGAAAACCTTTTCTATGCCCAATCCAAAATTGTGAAAAAAGTGCCTCTTATTCCTGAAAATCCTTTTCATCTTTCCGATCAAGCCTATCGGCAAGTACAGGCCCCTGCGCTCAATCTTAACATGGTGGCACCGAATCTTTCTCTTCCGGATTTGCGTTCTACTTTAAATTATTATGGAGCGAATCTGCGGCCTGATGTGCAAAAGCAAGACCAAAAGCTTTTTTTTTCTTTTGGCGATCCAAGGAATCTTGTTGCCGTTAAAGCAGGCGAAAGGACTTACCTAAAAGTAGAAAATCATTCTTTTTCCTTAAGCCCTAGTAACCAACCAACTGCGTTATGGATGAAAGCTAAACCGGGCCTTAAGAATGTGCAAGTGGAACTTTTTTTAAAAGGCGTTGATGATAGAGTCGTTAGAGAGCCAAAAGAGCATAGTCAATTTTCTTTACCCGAAAAAATTTTGCCTCCAGGTGCTGTTTCTTGGATGATAGGGAGCAATCGAGTTGATGGGACTCTTCTTTTTAAGCAGAAGGCTAGGTGGCGTGGCTTAGATCTTTTTCTTTTACAATATGGTGGGCCAGAATTCAGCCAATTTCAGAACAAACAACGGATTGATTTCGGAGAAGGAGAGGGGCACTACTCTGTCTTTGTGGCGCCTGGGGACATTCTGATTTGGAAGAGTGGCCGTTGGGTCAGCCCTACAAAGGGGGATAACACTCAGACCGCTCCTCTTTTAGAAATTAAAAAAGTGGATGAAAGAATCCTTAATGCGGAACTTTGGGCTGTTGAAGGGAAGAACAAGTTTGCTTTGACTCTCGTTCGCACTCCGGACCCCATCCCTATTATAGATAATTCTAAATTTCATTTTCTTGCTACTAGAACTAAAGCTCACTACATATTCGATGTGGATGGTAAGAGAGAAATTGTCGGGCCAGGAGATTGGTTTTTAATGGTAGACGGAAAGTGGAAAAAGATTACAAAGGTCAAAGAAATTGATCAATTTGTAGAAAGAAGTACAGTTGGCCCTCTTCTGGTCATCTATTTATCACAAGAACACGATAGTAAGACATTAAAAGGCGAGCTGTTTAACACTTCTCGAAGTGATAAGGTCGAGGTGAACATTCCTCTTTTACCCCAAAATAGCAAAAAAGAGATTCCTGTAAAGCCAACAGAGGAGGAAAGAGGACATCCCTCTATCGACCAAGCAGAGCATCCAAGTTTTGAGGCTTGATTAATTTGAATAAGGCTCTTCTTTATTTTTTCTCACCATTTTTATGCCCAAACCCATTCAATAACCTTTGCGGCATGCCCAAGCGATTTGAGCCGTGGCATGAAATAATGCTATGCCTAAGAAATTCTAGAAATGGTGTGGAATTCAAATTGTCGTACAGGGAGTTTGAATTCTTCATATTAGTAATATTTGCTCTCGGGAAGCTCTCTATATCCGAAAATTTGACTTGCAAGGTTCTGAGTGATTTTTTCAATAAAATTGCTGCTCCAAAGCCGCTTGTTTTTCAGTAATTGCTATGCGTGCTATCTAGTTAGGGTGAAATTTGAGAGAGTGCAAAGACGCAGAAAATCATTCGAAATAGACAAAAAATAAACCTAAAAAGAAATTAAGGCTAAGGAAGATATAGTCCGCCAGAACTGCGTACTCTCTTCACGAAAGCGGTGTGAGAAGGTCACTCAAATAATGAGAAGTTAGTAAGATTTGTTTTAAAGATTGTTAATAACGTCAGTGCTGCGGAACTGTCCCAGTAGTTTGAATCTGCTTCTATGGCCTTTCCAAAACATTTTCATTTTCTGATTCTATGCCCTGTAATATCCGCTGGATTTTCTTTCCGCTCGTATTAAGGATTTTCCATTGAAACCCGGTTGTAGACAGTGTAATAAGACTATCATATTTTGGGTCTTTATATTTATCTTTTAGTTCTTTTTCAGCTTCCTTCGCTAAATCAGCTGCAATTTGTTTGGATTTCATTGCAGCTTCATGTATTTTTTTACAAAGGCCAGCTAGCTCTTGAGCTCGTTCAATAAAAGCCGCTTCTTTCCGTCGAAAAATTTCGTTACAATCGAGACTAAATTTTTGTTTGTCTTCTTGGCTAATTAAGCTCATTTGAGCGCTACTCCTTTTTGGCTTTAGCAATGACTATATCATGGGAGGGCAAACCATAGAACAGCAAGTTTTCTTTTACTGTAAAATAAGGAATATCTTGGTTAAGAAGATCCCTAAATACAAGGCTGCATAATTTCTCGTAGGAAATTTCCATGCTATATGCTGCGAGATTCATTTTTATAAATTCTACAAATTTTTCGATATTAGAATAATCTGAATAAACGCTCATCGACCACAAAGATAAGTCCATTGTGCCTACGATTACAACTCTAGCGGGAAGCTTATCTACCATTTCTTTAAATTTTTCTATACATTCAAGCTCTTGCTTTGTTAGTTGAAATTTTTTAACGGCTGTTCCCAAAGACGATCTTTCTTTGTCCAGGGCTTCAAGATCAATAGGAATCAGCTGGGGCGTTCTTGGTTCGTACATAATATTTTCTGGGTGCAAGTCACCTATGCCCATTCGAGTCAAAATGGCATCCATTCGATTTAATTGTGGTTGTAAAATACGAGCTCTTTCTTTTCTAAGTCTTGAGATAAAAAGATTTACGCTGGCTACCATCGCATTTTTATCTTTTTGCATTCTTGCATTGGCGTCCCTTACAGTTGCTCCTTCTATAAATTCCCATATGCTAATCTGGCCCATTCCTGGTAAATAGTCCCAACCTTCTTCCTTATTGGGATTTAAAATGGTATACATCGGAAGCAAATAACTGCCTGATCGATGTTCTTCAGGAAGCTCGTTAATTTCTTTAAAGACATCGATAACAGCTTTATCAAGGAGGGCAATCCTGGGCTTTAAGACGAGTTTAAGTGGATCTCTTCCCTCAATGGAATAGGTAAGAATAAAGATTTGTTTGCCTCCATTGTGAGTTTCTGAGCTTTTAGAGAGCAATTCTAGGTTTGTTTCAATCTTAATATTATTCAAATCAAGTGAGGGTAAAAAATTAGCAAGGATTAAGTTTTTATTTAAGTCGACAAAATGATGCATCTCTTCTTGACATAATTTTGAATTGACAATGAAGTTTAAAACTCTTTGTATATTGATTTTAAAGCTTTCAAGATTCCGCGATGAAGTATAAGATAAATTAAGTCCTGTAATATCTATATCAAGTTTTTTACTCAATTCTAATAAATTTCTATTCACTTCACTTATAGCTTGTTCAGCAACTTCCATTTCTTCATCAGATTTGTCGCTATGTTCACTGTAAAACTGAAAAAATGGGATGAGACGATTTATTTGCTCTTCCAAAAAGTGCATTTCATCTATGAATGTTTCATCTTTTGAGCCAATAGTTCGAATCATTTCCAAAATCTGTTCCCTTGTGGATTTAGTCTCCTCTAAACATTTTTCTAGAATTTGATGAGGCGATTGGGGAAAGCTCTCTTCCGTAAAGAAACCTAGCTTTTTTAGAGCATCAGAGGGACTTTCTCTATAAATGTGCTGAGGTTTATCGGCGCCTCTTAGCGTTTCGCAATCTTGATAAACAGCTTGGATTGTTTTAATGGTATCGAAAAGGCTCTTGAGCTCATTGGGAAGAACCTCATGTGCAGATTGGGCTGCAATGGTATTTGAAATATTCCGGATGCGGGATATGTAGTCTTGTAAGCTTTCCTGAAGACGCCTGTGATCTTGGCTGCCTGCTTGGAGGCCTTGCAAATGCCTTATGGCTTCTTCTGATTGGTATTTGATCAAAGGGATATTTTCTTTTAGGTTTTCTACTTTTATACCTTCGAGCCTGCCCCCTTTCAATTCATTTTCAATACTCTCAGCTTGTGAAGCAAAGTTACTAAAATGCGCTTTAAAATCTGCAATGGGATCCCCATAATGCATAAAAACCCCACAATTAAGTTTATATATTTAATTATATAACTTTTGTTATTTTGTAATTAAAAATAAATAAAACTATTATTATTTCATAATAGCAAATCTAAAATGTTGCGCCAAAGGGCTGTATTAAAGTATGCTCTACAGAGCAAAAAAAATAATATTTTTCTTTATTAGTCTCAGAGATGTTCTAGATTAGATCGGACAATTCCGACTCGGAAGAGGGGTTTTTAAAGATGCGTCTTAGGATCTTTTGCATCCTTTTTCCTGAGGATTGAATATCGAGATATTTCAATGCTTTAATCAAATTATTGACGCTTTCAGAATCAGTATGGATCGGGTCTTCTTGTTTCATAACACGAATCACATCATCGAAAGTTTCGTGCGCAACCTTATGAATCATGATTGTATTGTCGTGGCTTTCGTTCAAAAGAATTTCGAGAGTGCGGCTTTTGATAACTAGCTGCCTATGGACAAGAATTTCTTCATCTTTAGGAAAACGCAGTGTTACATACTCGTTAGATGAAAAAAGACGATCCAGCATGATATCAATCTTTTCTTTAAATTATTTAATATTATTTTATTTTATATATTTATTGTAATCAACTTAAATTTTAACTTTTATAGAAATTTTAATTGACGGGTAGCTAAACCAAGGAAAAGAAAAAGAATGGATTCCAAAAAGGAAGGAAGCTGATAATCGAAATTATTGGAGTTGGAAGTAGTGAAGATGGTGTTATTCTCTAAAGCTTTTAATAGGGGTACCATTTTCAAATTACCGATAGAGCGCTACATCATTTAGGAAAATGTTTTGCAGTAGGCAGTAGTAGGGATTTTTTTAAGCTAATTAATGGCAAAGGACTAACACCTTTAAGAGGCATATCTTTGTAGAATTCACTTTGAACGTATTTGGACCAAATTATTATTAGTGAAATGCTTGTTTATTTAAAAAAAAGGCCCTTTCTATTCTTATTCTACGTTAAATTAAAAGTTTGAATTTAATTAGTGAGTTAAATGCTTAAACTAGAGTATAATGAGGGGCCTAAACCGAAAAAATCATTTGCCACAAGAACGCTAGGAGAGTTTAATGAGTTGTAGTTCTTCTTCAGGAAATGCCCCTCTTCCGTCTTTTGCGGATTTGCATGCTTCCTATAATAGCGATCTATCGACACGCGGGGGAGACGATAATGACAAAAGTGAGACAGAAGTTGAATCCCCGCCTCGTGGACGCAGCTATTTTTATTTAGAAGCAGAATTAAATTCTGACTTAGCACCTGAAACTTATTTGATTGGCAATTTAGATCCAGGAATTAATCATGGCGACTGGCTTCCATCGGAAATTCCTATGGCAAAAATCAACTTTCTCTGTTCCACCATTCGAAATCGTTTTATTTCTTCTAATCGACGAGCTACTCGCGAAATAGAATGGATAGGGAAGTACAAAGGTTTTGATTTAGAAGAATTTTCTAAACGTAAAGTTTTAGTGCTTATTCACGGATTCAATGTGGATTACAATAGTGCGGTAAAAACCTTGAGGAGAGTTTCGGAGAAAGTTAAGCATACTTATCACACTGTTATCGCCTATTTATATCCGACATGTGCAAAGCCGTACCACTACCCTGATGCCGAAAAAAATGCGATATGGGCAGGACAAAATGTATTACCAGGAATATTATCATCCATTCAAAAGGTCGCTGACAAACTAGATGTTGCGGCCCATAGTATGGGCACAGTCGCTACGTTGAACGCATTTAGCCAAGAAGATACTAGCCCAAAAATTCATAATCTTTTCCTCATCGGAGGAGCAGTCGAAGAAAAAAGCTTATTCGAATGCGAGGGAGAAGAATGTACGAGGTTCCCTCTTGCACTATCCAACTCTAGAAAAATTTATGTGCTTTATTCTTGTGAAGATCAAGTGCTCCCCTGGCTCCGCTTTTTTCAAGCTGAGCAACCTGTTGGACTTATTGATGAGGAGATACTGCAAAGACCTATTGCCAAAAATGTTTGTTTTATCAACAGCACCCCTGTCGTAAAAAGCCATAGTGGTTATTACAAAACGGAAGAGGTTTTTAAATTTTTTAAATTAGTTGCACATCATGATTCTCAGGAAACGCACTTAGAAGGCCCCTATTTTTCCCTGACTTCTAATGAGCTATCCTTTGCCGAAAACCCTCTCGTCTGCTCAAAAGAAACAAATAAGGCTATTAACATGGCGTTATTAGTTAAGAAAATTGTCGTTAGAACCAAGAAAGCGGATAAAGCAAAAGATTAGAGAGAAAAAAGATTTGGGCTGCTGAGGTCGTTTTTTCAAAAATAAGGGACTAGCACTATGAAAAAACTGATAAACCTTAAAAGCAACCAAAGTTATGCACCTCCAAAAATGCTTTGAAAGAAAGGTATCAAATTGGCTAGCTAGACCCAAGACCAACTTGATGCATCTGAGAGGTGAATAAAGCTATCTAAAAACCTTCTCTAAGGAGCCTTCAGGGCTATTTGAAGGATGTTTTTAAAAAGATTGGCAAATTAAGTAAAAAGAAAAATTTTTTTATTGCAACACATCTTTGCTGTAACGGGAAAGCGCCTTTTTCACAATGTCCACCATCTCAATTTTCGAAGGGCAGACAAAAGTTGGCAGGGCAAAGTCTTCAGGGCTAACCTCAAGAATACCCAGCTCTTCTGCTGAATCAAAGTCTTCAGCCATTAAGGCTTTGATAAAAGGCATTGTAGGGACATGGAGGGGAGTTACCTCGTTGTAGAGGCTCGGGTCAACAAAAGCACGTCTTTCCCCGTGTTGGTTGGTTGTGAAATCATACTCTCGACCGGCAGTACTCAAGTGACCTGAAAGGTAGGCTTTGCTAAATGAATATTTATTTAAACCAAGCTTAAAGAAGTGCATGAATTCGCGCTGGACATTTTCCGGAATGACAGAAAGTACGTAATCGTGACAACCAAGAAAATCCTCTGCGCTGACTCTCTGGCCATTTAAAGGATCTCCTGAGATAAAGCGCATTAAACCTCTCGGAATTCTGCCGGAAATCAAGGGCGCGATGGGAAAACCTTCCCTTACTTTAAAGTAGCCTGTTCTTCCCGACAAAACGCCAGGGCCTGCAATACTAATGACTCTTTCTGTAAAGTACTGCCCTTTTAATAGCAAATAGCCAATGGCGACAACTGTATGAGCGTTTAGTGTCCAGATAATGTCTTTTAACGATCGTATCGGCGCAATTTCTTGAATATGCAGCGAAGGATTGGCGATGGGGTGAGGTCCTTCTGCTGTATGCTTAATAACGTTTTCTGCATTGATAAAAGCAGGATAGGTAGTATCGTGGCTCATCACTAGATGGACTTTCCCATCAGCAATCAATGAAAGAGCGTTTAGACCTTCCTGAAAAGCTTTTTCTTGTCCTTCTACCTGCATTTCAGAGGGGGGAGCGAAGGGGGCAGATTCCAGAGCTTTTACAAAGATGGCCTTAGGTTGCTGATGAGGATTGGCAAGTAGATCAAAAGGACGAGAGCGAATGCGCGTAAAGAGACCGCTGCGCATGAGAAGCTCAATCACATCTTTTTTAGAGCTATTTTTTAGCTCGACTACAGGATAGGACTCAAACTCTTCTTTTTCTGCTGTTTCAATTGTAATGGTTTGCAAAACCCGTTTTAGGCCTCTACGGATTTCCCGAATAGTTCCACAGGCTGGAGAGGCCCACATCCTCCCAGGCACTGTTTTGTCTTCAGCAAGGGGCTGTCCAGTTTTAACATAGTCGTCAACTTTTGCCAGTAACCGTAATTTTGATTCTTCAAAAGGTTTGAGATCACAAGCTAAAAGCTTAGGCGGTTTGGCATTTGAGGAATCGCTACTTGAATTAAAAAGGTGAACCATCCCTTCAGGTTTTCCTCTAATGGGAATGTTAAGCCCTTTCGTAATCTTGATATTTGCCATGTTGTCTCTCGTATAACCCTATAAATTCAAATAATTTCAAAATTTAAAAAGATTAGCTTTTTGGGGGGAAAAGAATTTGTCTAATTCCTACCGCAGCAGCTATTCCAAGAAAAATAGCAGGAGCGCAGATAAGAAGACCGATGAGTAATGCGCCTGCGATTAAGCTGCGCACAATCCCCTGTTCATCAATAAGATGGTTTATAGATTGCAAAAATGCAAGCAATTCTGAGGAAAAATAAAACCCACCGATTAACCCGATCAAAAAGCCGCCATAAAAGGGATGAAAAAATAGCAAGATGATGCCTACGATTAAAATGACATAGGCTATAGAGTCTCTTGTGCTAGAAGCGGCAAGATCGGAAAGCCTTCCGCTTTTTTCACTCTCTTTAAGCGTATGGAGGGCTTGGCGGAATTTATCCTTAAAAGAGGGTTTTTGGTCGGGATCATTTAAAGGAAGTTGGCTACTCATATCCTGGATATCCTTTTTTTGATTTCTATATACGGAAAATTTTTAAGTGTGGCAAATACAAATTAACTTAAAAGGGAAAATTTATAACTTGATAGGTTTGATGTTCAACGATGATGGGGTGTTGCTCGACGTATTAACAACTTTACTTTTTCAGTAGGACTTGGGCTCTCGCTTTAGGTATTTTGCTGTTGCGCAGTTAATGTCATTGTATTTTAATTGTTCACTATACAATATTCAATTTCGAACCAAGAAATGATTGCGCGCCTTCTCTTATAGTAGACAGTCCTGGAAACCTAAAATTTTATGGAATGTTGTCAAAAAGTCTAAATTAGTAAAACAGGCTTTAAAAAGGCACTAAATGCCGATTGAAGAGAATCATCATGAATCAAAGATTTTTTAAAAATATCAGCATGTTTCTTGCAGGAATTGCAGGCTGTCTTTGTTTCGCGACGCTAGCACTTACCCTTTTTTTCGGTAGCGATCTCACCAAGCGCAATGTACAAGCCACAAGACGCTTGTTGCCAGGTAATGCTTTTACACAAAAGCAAGAGGCGTATGTTTCGATAAAAGAACCTGTTTTATTTCTTCAGTTTTCTCCTCCAAAGCTGCGTCTTCCTGATCTGCGTTCTCTACTCGTTTACTATGGCAAAAATGGCCGTCCTGATGTGAGCGCAGAATCGCTAAAGCTCCACTTTGCCTTCAATGGGTTAAAAGCCACACAATCATTTTCTCCAGGAGAAAGAGTTTATTTGACATACGACAAAAAAATGGCTCCGTGCAAATACAACTTTAGCCCATATAATCAAGAGACCAACCTTTGGTTTGAAGCAGTTCCTGAAGGGCAAGGCGTCTCTCTGAGCATAGGTATGCGCGATGAAAACAATGAAGTTCTTTTTGAACCCCAAAACTTTGCACGATTCTTTTTACAGGAAAAAGAGTTTACACGTTTAAGTGTTGGTCAAGCTTGGGAGCTTGGTAAATGGCGTGTAGATGGCACGTTGTTAGCAAGGCAAAAAGCGCGTTGGTTAGGCCCTGATCGCTTTCTAGAAAAGCATGGGGGGAATGAATACGCTGAACTCATCGGTAGGCAGAAAATCAATTTTGATGAAGGGGAAGAAAGTTACTCGATTTTTGTAAAGCCTGGTGATTGTTTAATTTGGGATGAGGATCATTGGGTTGTCAAAGAGCCAGGAATTGATTCTGTGGGGATGCCTTTGATGTGTGTGAAAAAGGTCGACGAACGAATTATGAACCTCGAATTATGGGATGTGGAAGGTAAGTCTAAAGTCGTTTTAAATCTTATCCGAACACACGACAACACTCCAACCAACCACCTTGCTCAAGAATTTAAATTTGTTGGGGCAAGAACGCGAACGCAATGTGTATTTCAAATTAACCAAAAGCGCATGATGGTTAAGCCAAACGATTGGCTTTTGCTAACCGACAGTGGTTGGAAAAAATTAAACACAGTTGAAGAAATTGATGACTACGTCAATTGCCGCCTAACAGGCACCCTATTTGTTTTAGATGATATTATTCGCAAAGATGAGCGATCCCATCTTGTAGGAACGATGTTTAACCCAGCTAGGACCGATATGCAAGTTGTCGAGATTGCCATGCAGCATAATAGTCCTTTGCCCAATTTGAAAGAACAAATCATGCCTCCACACGGAGAGCAAAAAATGCATGCTGCTTACTCTAACAGCCGATTTAGCCATATGAACGCTTCCAACCTCTCCACATTGCAAAAAGAGCGGCATCGAATGCCGGCTTCGACATTAAACGTTCCCAATATTAATCCTTTAGCCAACCATTAAAGGTATGAATAGCAATACAAAAAAGGCTATCCTGCTTATCAACGAACCCTCATTGGAAACTCATGCGCACCATATTTTTCATTTGCATACTCATAGCTAATTTATCCTTAAGCGCTCAAACTATAGCGGAAAAGAAGGCAAGTTTAAAAGAAAGTGGGGGAGACCTCAACGTTGATGCGGAAAAATTTTTAAATCAAGTCAATTTAGAGCTTGTCGAATCAAGACTTGAAGAGCGAAAATTGAGCGAAGAGGCTTATCGCCTCTATCTGCAGAATGGAACAGATGCGGAGTTTAAAGAATTACTTTTTAGAATAGCGGAACTGCGCATCTACATCACAGAACTCCAAAATAGTTGGCGTGAAATCGCTCTAGCACAGGGTACTTCTGAGCCTTATGCTCTTTGGTATCAACCTGAAACAACGATTGAGCAGTTGATTGTGGATTATGGCTCTTATGATTACGTCTACATCATGAGGCCTGATATTGCGAATATCAAAATTAGTGTTGATTCTAATCTTCCCATTCCCAGAGCTTCATGGAACGAAATGCTCGAGCTCATTCTTGCTCAAAACGGGATTGGTATTCGACAGCTTAACCCCTTTCTTCGCGAACTTTACATGCTAAGGCAGGATCGTTCTGGTGTTAAAATCATCACATCAAAGCGAGAAGATTTGGAAATAATGCCGCGCGATGCAAAAGCTGCTTTTGTCGTCTCTCCAGAGCCTTCAGATGTCCGTCGCATTTGGTTTTTCCTCAATAATTTTGCCAATCCCGAAAATACTGCTGTGCAACTCGTCGGTCGAGATATTTTAATTGTAGCACAGATTAGCGATATTTTAGATCTATTAAAGCTCTATGACTTCATCGCAGCAACCAGAGGAGAAAAGGAATACAAAGCCATTACCCTTTCTCGTGTTCCTGCTGATGAGATGGCAAAAGTTTTGCAAACGATTTTTAATCAAACACAAGATGCTTCAAAAGCCTATCGAAGGGGAGAGGGGCCGGATTTTTCCCCCGGTCCTGAGAGTAATGGTTTACAAATTCTTACTCTTGGAGCTATTGCTCAGTCTATTTTCTTAATTGGTACAAAAGAAGAAGTCAAAAAAGCTGAAGAGATCATTAAGGACATTGAGGCACAGGTTGCTGGAGCAAGAGATAAAGTCATTTATTGGTACACCACAAAGCATTCTGACCCGGACGAATTAGCCGAAGTCTTATCGAAAGTTTATGAATTGATGATTGCGACGGGTGTAGGGTTTGAAAATGGGTATAATGGAGAAGAGTATCCTCCAAATAATTTGGGAAGGCCTGCTTTACCTCCTATCGAACAAAAAACAATTATCGAGCAGCCTTCACAAGGGCTAGAACCTCAGCCTCTTCCTGCACAACTTTACCCCGAGGATCCCTATTTCCAACGGCCCGTTCCTCCAATAGCTCCAGCATTTGTTTTTCCAGCTAATTCAAAACAGGAAAAGCAGCGTTTGGATTTCGGAAATTTTATTGTCGATCCTAAGTCAGGGTCGATTGTGATGGTGGTTGAATCGGATATTTTGCCTAAAATCAAAGATCTCATTCGGAAAATGGATATTCCGAAAAAGATGGTCCAATTAGAAGTTCTCCTCTTTGAGAAAAGGATAGATAAAACAAATACGTTTGGGTTGAATCTGTTAAAATTGGGTTCGCTTGCTTCGCAAACAACAGCAGCAAGCTCCCTTTGGAATGCTCCTACTGCTCTTGGCGTGGGTAATGGCATCTTTGATTTTCTTTGGAGTCATAAAAGGGAAAGCGGGATTCCAGCTTTTGATTTAATCTACCGTTTTTTACTGACGCAAACAGACATTACAATCAATTCTAGTCCATCTGTCATCACCTTAAATCAGACTCCCGCATTCATCGCAATTGAAGATGAGCGTTCCATAAAGACTGGTGTTTTTCAAGTGGAGACAGCGAATGGGGTAACCTTAAAAGATGCTTTCCAGCGCGCTCAGTATGGGACGACGATTAAAATAACTCCCACAATTCATATAAGGGATGAAGACGAGCTCGACTCTTACGACACAATTACACTCGACTCAGATATTACCTTTGACACGATTAATTCCAATGTAAATGATCAGCCTGATGTCACAAGGCGTAATATCAAAAACCAGGCGCGTGTTGCCGATGGGGAAACTGTTATTTTAGGGGGCTTAAGAAGAAAAACAAGCCTAGATGCTAAACAAGCTATTCCCTTTTTAGGCGAGATTCCAGGCCTTGGCAAATTATTTAGCTTAACATCCTCAAGTGATAACTCCACGGAGATGTTTATCTTCATTACACCCAAGATCATCAGCGATCCGGCCTGTGATTTGGAAAGAATTAGACGTGAAGAGATGTTGCGCCGCCCTGGGGATATTCCCGAATTCATGGGCATGCTTATTTGCGCAAGAGAGTGTGCTAAAAAGCAGCTGCTTGATGGCTGGTTAACAGTTCTTTTTGGCAGAGAGCCTGACCGCTGCTATTCCCCAGATTGGCATAATTTAGAGACCTGTCCTAACCCGGAGGATATCTATGTTCCTATAGGAGAATATGATGGTCGATGATTCTGCGGGTTTATTGCCAGAGAATCCATCGGATGAAGAATTTGAAACACGTCGGATGGTCCAAAAGTTTGGTATTCCAATCTATGAGGACGTCCTTAACCATAAGCTTCCTAAAGAATTTTATAAAAATATCTCCTATTCGTTTGTTACAAATCATCTGATTTTGCCTTTCAAAGAAGAGGGCCAAGCCATTCTTGTGGCCATGGCGAACCCTTTTGATTTAGAATCTTTAGAAGAGCTGCGCTTGATTCTCAATAAAGAGGCAAAGCCTGTTTTTACCCCGAAAGATAACCTTCTTTTGGCGATCCATGAGTGCTATAACAAAGAACATGGTGCAGCTTCGCAGCTTATTGCGGATTTGACAGAGAAGAAAGAAGAAGGCCCTTTCGACGAAGACGTTGAGGTTTACGACTTGCTCAGCGATGTTGAGCATCAAGCCCCCATGATTAAGTTGCTTAATTTGATGGTGACTGAAGCGATCCAGCAGGGAGCATCGGACATCCATTTCGAACCGCACGATACGGGACTCAAAGTGCGCTACCGGATAGATGGTGTTTTGCAAACCCGTCACGCGCCAACCTCGGAATACCAAGCTCAGTTACTCACGCGCATTAAAGTGATGTCAAAATTAGACATTGCTGAACGTCGTTTACCTCAGGATGGCCGTATCAAGCTGAAGATGGGACGGCGAGAGATTGATTTTCGCGTTAGTACGGTTCCCGTGGTTGGTGGGGAGCGTATTGTTTTGCGTATCCTCGACCGTGGTAATGTGATCTTAGGCTTAGACCGGCTCGGTATGCTTCCCGAAGTGTTAAGTGATTTTCGACGTTTGATTAATTTCCCCGAAGGAATTATTTTGGTCACAGGACCTACCGGTAGCGGGAAGACGACGACGCTTTATAGCGCTATCAATGAGATGTATAACGATGAAACCAATATCATGACCATCGAAGATCCTGTCGAATATAACTTGAAAGGGATCGCCCAGATTGGAGTGCAGCATAAAATTAAGTTAGATTTTGCAACGGGCTTGCGCCATATCCTCCGCCAAGATCCAGACGTCATCATGATTGGAGAAATACGCGATGTCGAGACAGCAAATATTGCCATCCAAGCCTCTTTGACAGGTCACTTAGTTTTGAGCACCTTGCACACCAACGATGCGCCCTCTGCAATCACCCGTCTTGTCGATATGGGTGTTGAACCCTATTTGATCTCCTCGACAATCGTTGGAGTGATGGCTCAGCGCTTAGTGCGCAAGATTTGCCGAGATTGCAAAGAATCGTATGTTCCCTCCGATCGCGAATTGCAGAGTTTAGGTTTAAAGCGGGAAAATCTTCCCAATGGCGTTCTTTGGAAAGGGCGTGGCTGCAATCTCTGTTATGGATCAGGCTATAAAGGGCGCCATGGGATTTACGAGCTAATGGTGGATAATAATGTAGTCAAAAAACAAATTGTCACAAGTCCTGATGCGATCGAGATGCGCAAAGCAGCTCTTGCCACGGGCATGAAAAGCTTGCTATACCACGGGGCTCAACTTGTCTTTGCAGGTATCACATCTGTTGCTGAGGTTTTACGCGCAACGCGAGGGTTCGAGGAGCAGCTTTAATGCCTGTTTATTACTACCAAGCTTTAGACCAAAGAGGAAAACGCCGTAAAGGCTTTGTCGAAGCTATTGACGAAAAGGAAGCTAAAGCTAAGCTGCGCACACAAGGCGTCATGGTGACAAAGTTGACGACTAAAGGGAACATGGGGCTTAAGCTCAATTTATCCCGTGATCAGCTCCTCTCTTTTACCGTCATGCTTTCTCAGCTCGTCAGCTCGGGGATTCCTCTTTATGAAAGTTTGCTCGCCATTGAAGAGCAGTCGCGGCTAGAACCCTATCATCGTATCATTGCAAGTTTGTGTGAGCAGATAAAAGCAGGAGCTACTCTTTCTGCTGCGATGGGAAACTTTAGCGGGAGCTTTGATGGCCTTTATTGTGCGATGATCGGTGCCGGTGAAGCAGCAGGGGCTCTGGATATTGTCCTATTGCGCCTCAGCCAGTTTCTAACAAAGCAAGTTGCTTTGAGAAAAACTATTAAGAATGCAATGATCTATCCTGCCTTATTAGCAAGTTTTGCTTTTTTGGCGATTATCATGCTTCTTGGGTTTGTCGTGCCTTCCATTGAAGGGCTGTTTGCCGATCGCAAATTAAATGGCTACACACAATTTGTTCTCTCCTTAAGCCATTTTGTAAGAGAAAATTACTGGATTTATCTTCCTCTACTTGGAGGATTAAGTGCTTGGATGGTCTATGAGCTGCGCAAACCCAGGGGACAACTGTGGGTTGAGAAGCAACTGATGAAGCTCCCGTTGATTAGCACTTTAATGGTACAGGCCGCCATGGCGCGCTTTTCAAGGACTATGGCAACTCTTTTAGAGGGCGGCCTTCCTTTGATTGAGGCTTTGAAACTCTCTCGACATGTGATGCAAAATGCGACTTTGGAAGAAGAAATTTCTCGCGCAGAACATAAGATCGTCGAGGGAGGCTCTTTGAGCAATGAGTTGCGACGCTCTAGACTCATTCCGCACCTAGTTCCGCGAATGCTTTCTGTTGGCGAAGAATCGGGGCGCATCGTAGAAATGCTTACAAAAATTGCTGATATGTATGAAAATAATTTAGAGAAGACGATTGATCAAGTCATGGCGTTGATGCAGCCTATTATTTTAATCGTAATGGGAGCAATCATTGGAATGGTATTGCTTGCTATTTTGCTTCCGATGACGGATATTTCATCTCTTTCTTTGCAAATGTAGGAGACCCCTTATGAAAATGAAAAGATTAGAAAAAAGATTCATCACATTGGTTGAAATCATGATTGTGATGATTTTAATCGCTTTAATTACCGGCGTTTTAGCTGTGAATTTCCGCGGCAGTTTAGATGAAGGGAAAGCTTTTAAGACGAAAGCTGGAATGGAAAAACTAGAAGCTGTATTGAATTTAGAAGTTGCTAAAAGCCCCAGGTTAATGGATAACATTACAGATCGCGATGTGTGGCAAACCCTCGTTAAGCAGTCTCCTCTCGTTCAAAATCCCAACGATGTCATTAAAGATGGCTGGGGACAGGAGTATGAAGTCTCAGCTGAAGATGGACGTATTAAAGTGACTTCAGCAGAATATGAAAGGTATAAAGAGAAGAAGTAATTTTTTGAAACGAGTTGTTCGCAGATACTTTTTTACTCTTATAGAAGTCCTTGTTGCGTTGAGCCTGATTGCTTTAGTGTCAGGCGTCTTTGCCATAAATATTCGTCAACTTTGGCGCCAGCAAGCTTTTTTGGATGAGGCGCATATTGTTCTCAATCAATTGCGCTTGGCGCAAGATATCATGCAGGTGATGTCTGCCGATGTTGAAGTTGGTTTCCAAAAAAAAGAAGAGACCTATTTTTCTAAAATCTCGATCAAAAGCCCCGGCTCGCAATCTACAAAGCGGATTCTTGCTCAGACTGATTTAGCGTTAAAGGAGATAGGATCATTAATTTTTGAAGATATTAGTGGGAAAGTTTTAGAGGAGGATTTTGTCTTAACTTTTTTCTCAAGAGGGTTCACCATGAATCATGGCCTTTTGAAAATTGGATCTAAGCTTTCAAAGACGCCCTCTCTTGTGATTGCCTTTTCTGGTCATCCACAGCCTATGAATTTGGAGCCATTAAGCAGTTTTAAGGAGCCATCACCCATCGAAGAAAGTGCTTATATCGAGCGATTAACGCTGAGCACAAGACAAGAAACAACCTCTGATGAAAATCCAGCAGCATCTTCTCAAAATAATGAAAAAAAGTAGGCGAGAGTGCTTTACGCTTTTAGAAGTCTTAATTGCGCTGTTACTCGTGCTGATGTGTCTCCCCATTTTGATTTCTTCTTTTGTTTTTATTAATATTGAACAGCAAAAAATGCTTAATCAGATGGGCTTGAGTCAGGTTGCAAACAACGCTTTTGCTGTTGTTTTGGAGGAGATGGTCACCAACAAAATCTCTTATAACTTTTTAGAAGGGGATAGGACATTTCCTTTAGAACCACGCCATTTCGAATCCGATAAGCCTTTGAATGGATCTTTTTTCTTTAAAAAATTAGATCCTGAAAAACCGAATAAAGAGAATTACAAGGTTGAACTATGGCAGGTAACCATTGAACTCGAACCTCCTTATGAAAAAAAAGCCTTTTCGTTTGCCTATAAATTTATTGTGATCCGCGATTTTAGCCATCTTGGAGGTGCCCAAGATGAGAAAAAGTAAACGGTTGGCCTTTACATTAATTGAAGTGATGGTCGCGCTCATTCTTTCAACCATCGTTATGAGCGTTTTGCTTTTCTACTACTTCCAAGTCAGCCAAGCAAGTGCTTTGGGCGAAGCTGCTTCAGTAGAAGCTTTTAAAATGAGGTATCTAGAAAATCGCTTACAAGACCTGGTTTTAAGGCTTGTTCCTCCTGATAACCAAAGCCGTTTCTTCTTTACTCCTAGTCCTCAAATGGGTTTATTTTCTTCCGGGACAGCTGATTTGCTTTTTTCCTATAACAATGGCATTGTCAGTGAAATTCCCTTAAGAGGAACGACCCTCGGACGGCTTTTTGTGGATCCAGAAAAAAGACTAACCCTCATGAGCTGGCAAGATAGGAAAGAGTGGAAAGAGGACAGCTTGCCACGATTTCATCGCGAAATTTTACTTGAAGATGTCCAAGAATTTGGCATCGATTTTTTTATTGGCCCCAAAACAGATGCAGAACAGAGCTCAGCAGCACGTGATGAAATAAGATTTTCTAAATGGCAAACAAATTGGAAAAAAGAGTTTAAAGAGTTACCTATTATTATCCGCTTTAGCTTAATGGTTGATGACAAAAAGAGGGTCTATACCTTTCCACTGCCTCATGCAAAGGTCATTTATCGGTCATGAACTTACTCATCTTTGTTTCTGTTCTCCTCATGGTATTAGCTTCCATTAGCTATGGAGAAATGCGCGTCTTTTTTAGGCAAGCCCTCTCGCAAAGCCTATGGGTGCGCTACATGGAAGTGCAGGAGGGTTGTTTTTATAACATGGCTGTAGATGTTAATTATAAAATTCAACCAAAGAAAAGTAAGGAAGCAAAAGCCTTATTGGACTCCTTAGGTAGGCCCTCAGAAGATAAAGAGGAAAAAGAAAAACCCCCCAAAAGTTTTAGCAAAGGTGCTAAAAAAATCAATTTCCGCATCTTAGTGGGGAGGGCGAAAGATTTGACCCCTGAAAAAGAGGAGCAGTTTAATGAACTTATCAAAAATCTTATTAGGGACCTTTATAGCAAAGAGAGATTTTATATAGAGCTTTTGAATAAACGCCCCAATTTTTTAGAGGAGATGCTCCTTGCTTTAAAGGGTTTTGCCACTGAGAAAATTACAGATACCAGGAGCTTAGGACGCATCTCCTTTGAGGATAAAGATTTAGATGATGCCTGGTATTTTATGCTTAAACAAAATCCGGATGAGCGAGAAGGTAAAGGGCCTTGTGCGCAACTCTCTTTTTTTGACTTTCTCACTGATAGCGCAAAAAGTGAGGTGCGCGTCTATTTAGCACCCAAAGAAATCCTGCTCGCTGCTTTTAAAGGCAATGAACAAATTGTGAGTCAAATCTTGGAGAAAAGACAAGAGCTTTACAAGCTGGTGGATAAAGACTATCCAGCAGATAAAGCTAAAGAAGAATTTCAAAATGCCTTTCAAGGCTACGCTGAGTTTCCCAACATTCTAGACTTTACAGTAAATAAAAGTAAGCCGGATAAATCTTAAGGCTTCAATTGCTACCAAAACCCTCGTTTAAATCTAATGGGTGCGGCGAAGAAGCCGAACTTTTAAATAGAGATAAGGAATAAGCACGCAGGGGCCCATGGTCACTCAAAGCACTTCTTAAAGACTTCTCAGCTGGAACACTAACTTTCGACAAGAAGCAACCTTTGATGCTATGCAACTGCATTTAGAACTAACGTATAAATAAATTTTTGTAGCAATTGGAGCCTTGTGTGTTATTCAAAACGCTTGTTCCAGATATGGCAGTAAGGCTCCTTACCTGTTTTAGCATAATAATTTTGATGGTACTCTTCCGCTCGATAAAATGATTTTGCTGGCAAGACCTCCGTAACCACCTCTAGTCCTTTTTCTTTTAACATTTTTATTAAATGCCAAGCCGTTTCCTTCTGCACATTAGTAAGGTAAAAAATGGCTGAACGGTACTGGCTTCCTTTATCTGGCCCTTGGCGGTTGTATTGTGTCGGATCATGCAATTCAAAAAAAGATTTTACCAACCTTTCGTAGGGAAGAATAGTAGGATCAAAAATGACTTCGACAGTTTCGGCATGGCCAGTTTTTCCTGAGCAGATCTCTTCATAAGTTGGTTGGAGTGTTTCTCCTCCTGAATAACCTGATTGCACCTGGATCACCCCTGGAAGTTCTTGCAGTAAATGCTCCACTCCCCAAAAACAACCCCCAGCAAAATAAGCCTTCTCGTAGCCTTCAGGATTATAAGCAGGTAAAAAATGAAGAGATTGAGAATTGACGCAATGGCGCAAGTTTTTCTCTGTTAGCCATTCTCCTTGAAAGACATGACCGAGGTGTGCTCCACAATTTTTGCAGAGAATTTCCGTTCGTTGCCCATCGCTATCTGGCTTTTGCTCAACGCTACCCTCAATTTCTCCATCAAAGCTTGGCCATCCGCAGGTGGAAGCAAATTTGTCTTGGGAGAGAAACAAGGGAACATCACAGCGTCGACAAACATACACTCCTTCAGCGGTATTCTTATAGTACTGTCCTGTGCCGGGATATTCTGTTCCTTTATGCACAATAATTCTTTCTTCTTCGGGAGTAAGATCTCTAAACTTTTTCATAAGATCTCTAAGAGTTTTTGTTCTGTTTTAGCTAAAGACTCATGGACAAGACCATCAATCCCCACCGCGGCAGCACTTTCCACCATATTTGTACGGTCATCGATATAAAAAACTTCTTCCGGATGCAGTTGCATGACATCTAAAGACAATCTGTAGATGGCAAGGTCAGGTTTTTGGATATGCACGAAAGCAGAAATAAAGAAATACTCTGAAAGATTTTTTAAATCGGCAAGAACAATGCGGTGCATGGCAAGCTCGCGCCCTTCATTACTGACAAAAGCAATATCAATTGGGGTGTTTTCTTTGATTCGCTGAAAGAGGTGGAGCATATCGCTATAGGGCTTAGAGAAAGAAAACATCATGTCTTTAAATTGTTGCATTGTGAAGCTTCTTGTCGTCCAAAAAACTGTTTTATTCAAATATTCTTCTAGTGAAATGCGGTCTGTTTCGAGTGCAGGGTTCCATTCTCGATGCCTGGATTCAAAATCTTCTTGATCAAGATGGAATTTTTTTATAGCTTCATGGCGCATAGTATGGTCCCAGCCATTGGTCATTAATACACCGCCAATATCTAAAAAGAGAGCTTTAATTTTTTTCATAAGATTAAGGGATCCACCAGTAAAGGATTTTTGGCTGCATAAACTTCATCTACTCTTGCAATGAGTTTTGATGAGGGGTATCTCTAACTAATTGAGGATTTTGCTCAATTTCATTAACGACTGTCTTCATGATCTCAACAAAAGTATCCAATGTCTCTTTGGATTCACTCTCCGTTGGTTCAATTAGCATGCATTCTTTTATCAGTAAAGGAAAATAGATAGTGGGAGAATACATGCCCTAAGCGCGCTTTTACCTATTTTCCCCGAAGCATCAAAAGGGAGGATCTTCATTTTGGTTAAAGCACAAATCCCTGATTGAAATTCGAAAATTGCTTGTAGGAGTCCTTGAGAAGCTTTAGCTTGATAGGGCGTGTAGGAAGTGAGAAATTCTCCCCGGCTACAAATTGAAGGAACGATTGCTGGTATGTGGTACTCGTAGGCCTCTCCACCTAAGTAAGTTTTGTAATTTAAATAGGTGTTTTTAGCAGAAATCTTTTCGATAAGCTGTTTTCCTTCCCATTCTGATAGGCCGTCATCCTTTTCCGGTCTTTGGAGTAAAAGGTCTTTAGGTATTTGCTGAAATAAGTCCTCTATGTTAGAAATGCCAATAGATGACATCATTTCTTTAACTTGTTTTGGGCTATTTGAGATGAAATCCATAAGAAAGGATATGCCCAAAAGCAAAAAGTTTGTCAAAATTTATTTTCCTCTATTGGACATATGTGAGTTTTAATTACTTTTAAACTAAGAGGCTTGGTTTTTGTATGGAATTTCATTATTTAGGGGAGAGTTCTTTGCCCTTTATCAAGGCGAGACTTTCCCTTTACAACTATTTAGATCGTACTTGCGAAATAAAAAAAGTTGGTAAATTTATGGGAGCTTTTTTTATTTCTCCCCTTTTCTTCATAGAGGTGGGTGAAAGAATCGCTAATTTTGCCGAAGCCCTTTTTAAGGGGATCGTGAATATAGCAGGTGCTCCTTTTCCTACACCATTCAATGCTGGGCGAGGAGCTAAGCAGCTTTTTTCCTCTCTGCAAGAACTTGTTGGTCTTTTAACATTGCCCCTCACTTTTAGTGCGAGAAGCATTCATCTACTTGCCTTGCTTTTCATAAATGGCAAAGGATTTTCTGAAAACCGTATAGAACTGCATAAGGGTGAGTTGGAAAATTATAAAAAAATTTTCAAAAAATAATTAGACTTTGATAATGCTCTAAGCTCATGAGGTTTTCGAGCTCTTCAGGATGATAAAGTTCGATTTTAAAAAGCCACCCCTCTTCCTCAGGAGAATGATTAATAGGATCGCAGGATTCTTTTAAAGCGTTATTCACTTCCTTGATTTCTCCCGATACTGGAGTATAGACATCGGCAGCTGCTTTTGTTGACTCTAAAACAACAACCTCTTCAGCTAGCCTGACGGTTTTGTTTGTTTTGGGTAATTCGACAAAGACAATATCTCCAAGTTCTTTTTGTGCATGTTTTGTAATGCCAACTGTCCCTATGTTGCCATTGACTTCAATCCATTCATGAGATTCTGTAAATTTTTTCATTTTAGTAGCTTTTTTTTGAGGAAAGGAAGTTTGGTAATTTCATCTAAAACACTTTTATCTCGAATCATGACTTCTACTTTTTCTCCGTATTCTAAATACTGTTCACTGATCAAAAGAGCCAGTGATCGATTTAACATAGGAGAAAAGCTTCCAGAAGTGATAAATCCTATTCTTTCCTCTTTTTTTAACACAGAGAGCCCTTGCCGGGCAATAGCTTTATCTTCAAAAAGAACCCCGTAGGCATAGCGATGTTTTTTTTGATATAACGCTTGCTTCTATAAAAAATCGTGATCTTCTAGCTGTACAGTCCATGCGGCAACACTTTCTAAAGGGCTAATTTCTTCACTTAATTCATGTCCGTAAAGAGCGTAGCCCATTTCAACGCGTAAAATGTCCCTTGCAGCAAGGCCACAAGGCTTTACTTCTTCCGATGAGGGGAGTTTTTCCACAGCACTGAAACCTCTTCATTAGGAACAAATAGTTCCACACCAAGTTCTCCAGTGTAACCAGTTTGCGTGACAATAGCATGATGCTCCTGAAGTTTCGCTACCTGCATCGACTCTTGTAAGGGAAGAGAAGGAAAGAACGCATCCAGGATTCTTAAGCTTTGCGGACCTTGAAAGGCAAGAATGCCGTGGGTCTCATAGTAATCTGTGATGGCAACATCAAATGCTTTAAGCTTGGTCTTGAAGATGCTTTAATACTTCCTCTCTGTTCGAAGCATTAGTTGCCAGTAAAAATTGCTCCTGGCTCAGCTGATAAATCATTACCTCGTCAATTGTCCCTCTCTGCTCATTAGACGTAATGTGATCGCGCTTCCTTAAGTTGGAAGTGCGATCACATTATGTCTATTACAGAGCACAGAGTAAATGGCTCGATGATTTAGGCTTGTGAAGAATCGGTGTGGCGATGAATGAGTTAATGAAGCGGGTAGCCCCTTGGCCTTTTAGGTAAAAGATTCCCTTGAGAGAGACATCGAATATGAGTGTAGCTTTGCGAACCGCAAAATGCTCCACTACAGTGCGTTCGTAGTAAACGGGCTTTTGCTTCCCTGCATCATCAACGATTTTTGCTTCTAAGGCAATGTGTTTATGATACAAAGTCGTTTTCATGTTTTTAGCTTAATACTGCTCCAAAGGGCTGGTTGCTGTTCGATGGGGAATTCTTCAGTGACTACTGAAAAATGCTGTGCGGGAGCATTCAAACGATTAATACGGTATGTAAAGCCAAGACGGTTGAATTCTTTGGGGTCATAGCCAAAGAGGCAGTGAGAAGGAATGAAGCATTTTAAGGTATAACCCTTTGAAGAGGACGTAACAGCAAGCATCAATGCGGTGCTCTCACAAAGTTCGTGCAGATCTTCATTTCTGAAACGCGTTATTTCTCCCCGGTCATGCCCTTCAGTGGGTTCGACAAGAAAAAAAAAGTGGTGGCAAAATTTTGTTGTAAAACCTGAAGACTTTACGTCTCTTGTATCCAAGAAGATCTCCACGCTATCTCCTTTAGAGATAACAGGAAAGAAGCTCTTGGAAGGTGCTTGCTGAGACTGGATCAAAAAAGATATACCTTCTTCATTCCATCCCATATGGACTTGAGCAAAAGGCTCTTCAAGGTTGAGAAAGGAAGTGTCGGGAATGAGGTATTTTTTTAATTCAATAGACTTTTCCCAACTATTAAAAGGAAGAAATTGACAATCAAACCCTAGATGAAAAAAGGAACCTAGTTTTAAATCCGGTAAGCCTTCGTCAAACATAAGCCCTTAGCTTTCATCATTTTCTTCAGGCACGATGGTCGCCGAATCTGAATTTGCATCATTAAAAGAGATGGCTTGTTTAGCTTTAATTAAAGATAACAAGTCGTAGAGGAACATCTGCTCAGCTTCACTACCGAGCAAAAACCGTGCCCTAGCGATCTGTTCTTCGAAGGCTTTGGGATTATCTTCGACTTTTTTCTCTGTTACATGAAAGAAATAAGCATCGCCATTTGGTGAATCAAAAATTCTTGAAAAGCTAGCTTTTGGAAGCGCGAAAAGTTCTTGGTGATGCATCAAAGGGCTTTGCTGCTTTCTTTTAAGTTGTGTTTCCTTTTTTTCAAGTTTCCACTGTTCATCAAGAGGCAAAGCTTGAGAAAGCTTATTGCTTTCTAAATTCTCTAAGCGCTCTTGCCGGACCCATTTTGTTTCTAGTTGGCTATCTTTTTCGATAGCTTTTTTTGCTTGCTCTAGAATGGAGTAAAAACGCAGTGATGCTGTACGGTCTTTGGTCATTTCCTGATTTTTGGATTGTGAGCGTTTTGCAAAATCTTTTTTGATTGCTGTTGTCACAGGTTCTAAGTAAATTTCAGCAAGTAGAGGTTTTGCTTCTTCGAAAGATTTCCAGCTCATATCGCTATTTTGGAATTTTTCTGGGGCATCATTGCGTACTTGCACATAAAATGGCTCAAGCTTCTGATCTAAAAGCTTATCAAGCACTCCTGTCATTCTAGCCTCTCGATAAGGAAGGACCTCTAAGTTCTCTGAACGATCAATGACAAGGACTTTATAGTAATTTTCTTTATCAAAACTTAATCTGGCAAGCGACTCTTGCTGTTCATTTAAAGGTGCAGCATCCAGAAGTGCCATAAGTTCATCGCCTTTCTTTAAGCCACTAATCGCTGGGCTTTCACCTTTCAAACGGACAGAAAGAACTTCTCTACGTGCAGGGGTTGCTTCTAAAGCCGCATCAATCCATTCGGGATGTGCATCGACAATTGCTGAGCGAGCAAAATTATCGACCCTGCTGCGTGTAATGGTATCTAGGGAGTCAAGGGCGTTAAGGCGCTCTTCTGCCGTCCCAGCTTCTTTGATTCCCAATTCAGGAAATTGTTTTTGCAGTGTTTTCCAGTTAGTATCGGCAATTTCGTAGCTTAGCATTTCTCTTAAAGAAACTTTCGCTTGCAAGTTCCTTTTTGCTATCTTTGTGAGTTCTACAAGGTAGCGTTTATGAACAAGCTCAGGTGTTTTTTTTGCGACCTCTTCTGGAGTTAAAAATGTGGAAGGTAAGGAAAGCGCGAGTTGTTCTTCCTTTGATCTTTTTGCAATCGCGTTGAGGTAAATTTCAAACAGCGGTAAGGATTGGTACTCATTGAAGCGAAATTCTTCCGGTAATTGGTAGAGGTCTCCTGTGGCCGTTTCATTTGCAAATTGGTTGAAAGTGTCGTAGATCGAACGATCGACCAGGGTAGAATTCCCAATATCTTGGAAGAGGCGTCTAAAAAGAAGAACTTTTTGCCATAGCTGCACAGCTTTAGTGCGGTCTAGACGCATGCCGAGAAGCTGTTGCTGCATGTAATCATTTGGATTAGTAGCGCTTAGGCGGGAGGAGTTTTGATTCTCTTTAAAGCTGACATGGGCATTACGAACGAGGTCTGCCAAAGCTTCTTCATAAGTAACTCTGTAGCCTTTTTGCTCTGCTATTTCAGCGCTATTGATAATAAATTGAGCGATTAGCTTACTGAACTTAGGTCCGAACCAATCATCTAGTGAGTGGTAGCCAAATAAAGAGAGATCTTGATAGTCGAGGTTTTCATCATGAGGGATCCAACTATACTGTTTTTCCTGATGGTAGAGAATCTGTTTCAAATAAGGAGCTGGTAGGCGTTTTTCAGATAGATAAAGAGCGATTTTGGCTTGAATGGCTTCCTTAGAGGTGGGATCAGTCGTTTTTTGAATAAACTCTAAGTTTTTAACCATCTCTGGAGCAAAATAGGTCCAGACTGTAGCACTGCTGACAAAAGAGGCATCTGGATGGGCATAGGGCTTAAAATTTGCTTCACGAACATGTTTGGCTTGAAGGTCATTTTTAAAGTCGGAACTATAGCCATCGAGAAGAATGGCCGCTAAGCCTGTTTCTAAAAGATCTTTGCGAATCACTCCATCGTTGAGGAAATTGGGGCCGAGAGCTCCGCCGTATAACTTTGAATCTTCCTGATCTGTACTGATGAATTGTGCAAATTGCTCCAATTCTCCTCTGGTGACTTGTGTGCCCTTTATGGTTGTAAATGCGACTTGCTCATGGATGCTATTTCCGCCGAGTGTTCCATAGGTTCCAAAGAATGAGAAAGAGGTGACGATGACGATAGTAATAAGGACGAAAAAATATTTTTGGTGCTTGCGCAAAAAACCTAACATGATAAAAAGCTCTTAATTTTTATAAAATGCTAACAAATTGGGCAATTTAAACTCAACTTGCGTTCTATCACATGAGACGTTATATGTAGTTTTTTAGATTTTAAAGTTAACTTCAGGCCTCAAAAAGAGGGATTACCTATGTGTTTTTCAGAAGAAGCGAGTTTTACTTCGGCTGTTGTAATTGGAATTGTTGCGGGAGCTAGCTTGCACACTGCGGGGTTTTCTCGTTACATGCCTCTAGCCCTAGCCACTCTATTTTTTGCTTTACAGCAGCTTTCCGAAGGGATGACATGGTTACATCTTAAGGGGTTATTGCAAGATGGCTCCCTGCAATTTCTGATGCGTAACTACTATAGTTTTTTTGCCTACGTAGGGTGGCCAATTTGGGTGCCTTTTTGCTTATTTATTGCTGAAAAAAAGACCTGGAGGAAGGACATCATCGGGCTTTTTTTACTTGTTGGGCTTGTTTTAGCAGGGTATAACTTATCTCTTTTAATTAATCAGCATCCCTTTCCTGTGATTGTCAATAACAGCATACGCTATGAAACACAGCTACCCTATCATGAAGTCTGGGTTTATGCGGCCGTTGTCTTGCTTCCCTGGTTCTTTTCCAGCCTTCCTAGCGCATTTTTAGCAGGTTCAATTTTTGTTTTTTCTTTCGTGATAGCGGGATTTTTTTATGAATTTACGTTTGCTTCTGTGTGGTGTTTTTTTGCAGCCTTAGTTAGCATTGTTGTCTTTAAGATTTTGATGGATGTTCAAGAAGTTGAAGAGGCTAAGAACAGCACTTCTGTAGAAAAAGTGGAAAGGTAATTTCTTTAGAAAGGCAATAGGGGCGGTGCCCCCTGTTCGCCTTTTTTATGCAATGGTGACATCTTTGCACAAATAGACATCTTGGATGGCGTGAAAGAGCTTGATGCCTTCTTCTATTGGTTTCTGAAAAGTTTTTCTTCCGCTAATCAATCCCATTCCCCCTGCTCTTTTATTGACCACTGCGGTGCGTACAGCATCATGCAGGTCATTTTTGCCTGATTCACCTCCCGAATTGATAAGGCCTGCACGACCGCCAAAACAGTTTAATAATTGATAACGGCAAAGATCGATAGGGTGGTTTGTTGCTAACTTATCGTACATGGCTTCGCTATACTTGCCATAATGTTGTTTCTCTTTGTTTAAGGCGAGGTAGCCCCCATTATTCATTGGCAGCTTTTGCTTGATAATGTCCGCTTCAATTGTTACCCCAAGGTGGTTAGCTTGACCCGTCAGGTCTGCGCTTAAATGGTAATCTGTATCCCCAACTTTAAATGCTGGATTCCTTAAGTAGCACCATAAAACTGTGGCCATGCCAAGGCGATGCGCTTCTGAGAAAGCTGCAGAAATTTCTTGAATTTGTCGAGGACTCTCTGGAGAGCCAAAGTAGATTGTGGCTCCGACTGCCAAAGCCCCCATTTCCCGAGCTTGCCGGACATTCGCAAAAAGAACTTGGTCGAAGCGATTGGGATAGCTCAACAACTCATTGTGGTTAATTTTTAAGATAAAAGGAATCTTATGCGCATACTTTCTGGCGACTTGACCTAAGACTCCAAGAGTAGAAGCGACACCGTTACAGCCTGCTTCTAGGGCTAGTTTAATAATATTTTCAGGATCGAAGTAGAGAGGGTTTGGAGCAAATGAAGCGCCGGCGGAGTGTTCAACGCCTTGGTCTACTGGTAATAAAGAAAGATAACCACTTCCTGCTAGCCTGCCCTGATTAAATAAGCTTTGGAGCGAACGGAGGACTGGCGTTGGGCGGTCACTGAGGGAGAAAGTGTCATCGAGCCATGTTGCTTTGGGGAGATGGAGCGTCTCTTTTTTCACGGCTTTGCATTGGTGTTGAAGTAAAGATTCTGCTTCAGAACCTAGGATTTCTTGAATATCCTTTAGTGCCATGAATCACCTCGTTTTGTTAAGATCCTTAAACTTCTTTATGCAGGATTTTAATTCTTTCTTGCAATGGGAGAATGAGCCATCATTTCTATCTATAATTAAGGAGTTTTTTATGGAAAATTTAAAAAAGCTGTTGCAAATCGTGCATACTTTGCTGGCCCCGGGGGGATGTCCCTGGGATCGCGCTCAAACTTTGGCATCGATGCGTTCTTCTTTATTGGAGGAAAGTTGCGAGTTAATAGAAGCGATCGATTTAGAGGAAAAGGATAAGATACAAGAGGAGCTTGGAGATATCATTTTCATGGCGATTTTTTTGGGGCTTTTAGCAGAGAAAGAACAGATCTGCACATTGCATGAAGCTGTAGAGACAATCAATAAAAAGCTGATTAGAAGACACCCTCATGTGTTTAGCAATGGAGAGGCTTTGCCCTCTGCTACCGCTGTTAAAGATCAGTGGGATCGTATTAAACAGACCGAAAAACAGCAAAAGAGCCTACTAGATCGCATCCCGAAGGGGTTGCCGGCCTTAGCAAGAGCTAATGAAATTTTGCAGGCGATGAAAAAAAAGAAGTATCCTTTTTTTGTAGAAAGCAAAGAGAGTGTTTCGGAGATGGAAATCGGCATGGCGCTTTTAGCAATCTCTAAAAAAGCTCATAGCTCTGATATTGAGCCAGAGCAGGCACTACGGAAAGTCCTTTCCTTAGAAGAAAAAAAATTTCGTGAGTGGGAGGAAAATTTAGGGATTGGTAACAATCTCTGCTAGGGCTTTTACCCATGCTGGATGGGCGTTAAGGCCTGGTATTAGCTGTAGCTTTTCACCTCCAGCACGCATAAACTCCTCATTGTACTCTTGCGCGATTTCAAAGATTGTCTCCAAGCAATCACAGACAAAAGAGGGACAGAAAACAAGAACACGTTTTTTCCCCGATTTGGCTAACTTTAATAGAGTTTCATTAGTGTAGGGCTCAAGCCAAGGATCTCTTCCCAGCCTCGATTGAAAAGAAACAGAAAATTTTCCATGGGGAACAGCCAAAGCTTCGTTGAGTTGTTTTGCCATTCTGTAACATTGTGCAGAGTAGCAGTGGCTATTTTGTGGTTGGTTTTGCTCACAACATACTGAATTGGCCAGACAGGTTTGATGACAATTGGATTGAATTAACTGTCTTTTTGGCAACCCATGGAAACTATAGAGCACGTGATCATACTCTTCGTGGGGATAGGGAGCTGCAATTTCTTTGTAGGCGTTGATTAAAGAAGGGTGGTTTGCAAAGTGATTAAGGAATGTCAGTCGAGGAAAGACTCTTTCTTTTTTCAAAATTTCCATAACACGTTGATGGACCGAGCCCGTTGTTGCAGAAGCATATTGAGGAAAAAGTGGTGCGATAATGAGATGTTCAGGAGTTTTTTTGAGTAAGTGAGAGAGCGTTTCTTCAATCGAGGGGGTTTGATAGCGCATTGCTAGACCAACTGAATACTTTTCGCCGAGGTGTGACTGCAAATCTCTTTGCAGCTTAGTACTATGCACCATCAAAGGTGACCCTTGGTCTGTCCAGATGGCTTGGTAAGATTTTGCAGAAGTTCTGTAACGCAGAGGGACGATGACTCCACGGACAAGGAATTGCCTGATTAGCCAAGGAGTGTCGATGACTCGTTCATCATTGAGAAATTCAATTAAGTAGCGGTAAACGTCCTTGGGCTGAGGGCTTTTTGGAGTGCCCAAGTTGACTAAGAGAATGGCTGTTGTCATAGAGAAAACTTGAAATGTTGTTGATTAGGAATTGCGGTATTAAAATTATAATAAGAAATGTGAAAAGAAAAATGCACGAAATAAAAGTAGATTTGTGTTAAATTCGATACATGGAAAGGCGAGCTTTATACAATACTTTGCGCATGAGTTGGCAGCTAGATTCGCAGTTAGCTGTGCAGCCCTGGCAGGTTGAAAACTACCGTAATCTTTCGTTGGAAGAATTATTTCAACGTTTGCAAAATCAGCGCATTAACGTCGATCGCTTTACCTTTGTAAAGCTTTCTGAAAATTGCGATTCTCCAGAAGAGATGACGGAGTTGCTTTCTCAAGAGGAAGATCAAGACGAAAACTACGATAAAGTCTACCTAGCTGTATTCGAGCTATGGCGTAGACTCATTCCTGGCAAGCAAAGCTTATCCATTTTTTGTGATGAGTTAGACTATCAAATTCATCTTTACGATTCCGGCCAAACAGAGACTGCCGAGGGCATAGAAGATGCTATCGCCAATTTACAGATCATGTTGGAAGATGCTGACGGGGGATTAGAAGCGAAAAATCTCTTTAGCTCGATTGCCAATGGCTGCGCTAACGATATTGAAGACTTTTTATACGACTACATTCAAGTACAGATTGAACATCAAAATGATTTGTACGCACAAGAACTAATTGAAGGCTTTAGCCCTCATGTTCAAGATCGGAAATGGTTTGATTTCTTAAAAGCAGAAATCCTCTATGTCTCTGATCAAGAGGCTGCCATCAAACTGCTTGAGGGGCTTGTAAAAGGCAAAAAGGAACAGGATTTAGAGTTTAATTTTGAAATTTTGTCTTTTTTAGCGAAAATTGGTAAAGACAAGCTTTTCAAAAGTCTAGCAAAGCAAACATTTGCCTTGTTAGAGTTAGAAGAAGACTTTATTGATTTTGCAAATATCTGTGCCGACTTTTTTCATTTTTCAGATCATGATGAGGTTGAACAGGTCATTCATGAGTACCTCGCAACTCGTAAAAAAAAACCTGCGGAAGCTTCCTTTGATCCTAATGCCTCAGATGAGAAAGTATTTTTAAAATTCCTTAAATAAATCTGTTTTTTCAAAAATTAAAACATTTTCAGTAAGTTAGTTCACTATTAGTCAATAATCTATGCCCTCGCTCATTTTGTCCCATTGCCATTTTCATTTTGTCGATTCCTGATTGCATTTCTTGCAAATTAGAAGAGGCAAAGGAGCCTTTACCGTAAGTTTCAAGATGACTTTAGAGAATTTTTAAAGGTTGAAAGTTGAGGTAGTCTGCAGAGGTTAATAAATAATTAATGCCATTGCGTTTGCCAAACGTCACGCCTTTCTTGACATTGTGCAGATGTCCAAATAGACAAATGTCAATTCCATATTTTTCAAGTAGAATAGAAGTTTTGGACGCTTTCAAAGAGGTTGCAATAGGCGGGTAATGGGTCATAGCGATTTTGATCTTAGCATCTGCTTTTAGACACTTTAAACTTATCTCTAATCTCTGCAGTTCTCTTTCGAAAATGCGTTCTTTTTCTTCAACGGAAGGGGTTGTTGCCTTTAAATTGACCCTGGGATTTTCTACAAAGTTGATCTCTGCATCGAAGTTATATTCTTGGGTATCCCAAAGCCTTGCACCGCCAATTGTGAGATCTTTCCAATGGAAGGCATTATTTTGAATGAGATGGAGGGAAGGGGGGAGAATTTTTTGGATTTTGTTCAGAGAGGACCACCAATAGTCATGGTTGCCCTTGATTAAAACTTTCGTGCCCGGCAGTTGATGAATCCAGTCCAGATCCATTTTGGCATCTTCTAGGTGTGTTGCCCAAGAGATATCTCCAGCGATAAGGACTAAATCATTGTCTGTGATCGTGTTTTGCCATGCTTTTTCTATTTTTTTCGTGTAATTAGTCCAAGGTTCACCAAAAAAATCCATCTTTTTTTCGGGGTTGCCGAGGGAAAGATGCAAGTCTGCAAGGGCAAAAACGCTCATAAAGTAAAGCCGTTGGGGATCGTCGTTCCGGGAGTCACTATAATAATGCCATCGCGGATATAAATGCCATCTCCATCATAAAAATCGCAGTTATTTGCATTTGTTAAATGCACATCGTCTCCGATAATGACTTGTTTGTCCAAAATGGCTTTTTTAATAACACAACGCTGTCCAACAGAAAAATTGTTTTTGGAACGGGTCCCATAAGTTTCATTTCCCATAAAATAGCACTGTTCGATGACCGTGTCTTTACCAATAACGGTTCTTGGGCCGATAATGCTATCTGTTATCCTTTTTGCCTCAATGAAAGCACCTTCAGAAATAATAGAGCTGCAGACTTCCGTGTTGAATAGTTTGGGGCCAGGCAAGGTAGTAGTGGAAGAGTAGATAGGTGAGATCTCATTATAGCAATCAAACATGGGCTTTGGTTTGGTTAGATTGAGATTTGCATGGAAAAAAGAATCAACTGTTCCTATATCTTCCCAATAGCCGTTGTAAATGTAAGTGGCTACGTTGCCTTTCTTAACTTGGGTTTGGATAAGGTGTTTGCCAAAATCTTCTCTTGAATCTTCTTCTAGCAAATCGAAAAGGGCTTTGCGCTTAAACAAATAGATACCCATAGATCCTAAAAAGGGCTTTTCTCCTGTGCCAACACTAAAAGCCTCTAGGGTTTCTTTATCTTGCGGTTTTTCAGTGAAGTCAATGATATTGTGATTGCTATCGCTTTTTAAAAGCCCCATCCGTTTTGCACACCGCTCATCTACCGGAAGTGAAGCGACAACCATATCGGCATCTTTTTGGATAGCATAGTTCAGCATCTCCTGAAAATTCATTCTGTAAAGCTGATCCCCTGAGAGGATTAAAATGTAGTCAGCGGGTGATTCCTTAAGATACTCCAAGTTTTGCCTTACTGCGTCCGCTGTGCCTTTAAACCAACTGCTTTTTGAGGGTTTTTGCTCAGCACTAAGAAGCTCTAGGCACCCTTGCGCAAAAGTGTCCATGCGGTAAGTTTTTAAAATGTGCTGATGAAGTGTTGAAGAGAGAAACTGACTGATAATATAAATTTTATTACAACCAGAATTTAGGGCATTGGAAATGGGCACGTCGATGAGCTTGAAGCGTCCTCCAAAAGGGATGGCAGGCTTGCAGCGGGTGAAAGTAAGAGGGTAGAGGCGAGTGCCTGTGCCTCCTCCCAAGATAACAGTGGTAACATTTTTCATGCCATCCGCGGGTAAGTGCTGGAACGTCCCGAAGGATGCATCAGTAATTTTTGGAGGAGAACTCTTAAGGTATGTCATATGCCTACTATGCTTTAAAGTTATCATCCCAAAAGCTAGTAGATTAGTCACTAATGAAGTTTTGCCTCATTGCGATCAATCCCTATTTTTTAGGGGGATAAACGGGTAAATGGGAAATTTGACCCAACTCATTTTAGAATCGCTAGATCATCATATTTTTATTTTCAAGCGATTCGCATAAGGAGCTGGTTTTTTAGGCCTTTCGATATGATTCATGTAGTAGTTTAAACGGCATTTTTTTATCAAGTTTTCCGACTGAAATTTTTTTTTTTGGCCCATCCGGTGTAGATCTAGTTTGTTTAATTAATAAAAAGTTTATTTGACATCTAATTCTAATTAATTGTAATAATTAATTATTAATAAAATAAATTTTAAAAAAAAGGTCTTTAATGAGCATTTCTTTAATAGACCCTAATCAAATAAGGAATAAGAATATTGAGGAATTAAAGAGGGAAATTTTTCTTAGCAAACGAAGACTTGTCGAAATTACTTTTCAAAAAGAGAGGCTGAGAAAGATTAAAGAGAATGAAAAAGACTTGTCGGCTATCGGCTTTGTATTTAAAAAAATATTCAATATTGAGGGTGCAGAAGATATAGCGCAGAAAGAAATGGAGCAGTGCTCCTGGGATGAGATGACTTTGCACGAGAATTTGGAAAAACTAGAAAGAGAAAAAAGGATGAAGGAATTGGTGAGAGTCAATGAATGGTGGAAGGCTAATGAGAAATTTTTTAAAGAGCATTTAAAAAAGGAAAAGCTTATTTCGTTTAAAGATCGCGTATTCCAAGAGCTAATTAAGCAGCTTGAATTAGATGAATCCTCTTTTTTGCAAGCTGCAGATGAAATTCTTTTAAGTGTAAGCAACAACGCTCGTTAATTTTGGAGCAAAATAAGCCTTCTTTCTTTTTAGAACCATTAAACTTGCCCTCACAACATTGGCTACAGCTTGAAGAAATAACCATAATGGCTGGCATAAAGTTTAAGTTCACATGCTGGCGAGATAAAGTCTTTTTCTTTAGAAGGCTTATATTTTCTGCAACTTGCTTTGCATTAATATTAGGTACAACTAGATAAGTAGCCTTTTTTAAGGATGTTGTGTGTGAAGAGATATTTGCTTGCTTGAGTTTTTCAATTACTTCCTCAATCTCATCTGAAGTTTCAACAGCCAATAGAGCATCTACATAATATCCAGGGCGCATGAAAGCCCGAAAATCCCTTTTAAAAAAAGCGCTCAATAAAATGGAATGTGAATTTCCGTTGACAAGGTCTTCTTTATAGTGTGTGTTTTTTGATTTTATTTCTTTAATAACTCGGCTTGCAAATGCTTGTCGATCTTTTTCATCGATTAAGCGAAATGTATGATTTTTTAAAAGTGGCATTATCTAAAAGCTTGTTTAGCTCTTCATCAGAGCCATTGAAATTTTTATCGGAACACAGATAATAATAAACAATATTATTTTCAGTGTTATGCTCTTTAAATTTATTTATTAAGTTTTCAGCATAACTATTATTATTTCTATTCTCCTTTCAAAAAACAATATTTGTTAAGTAACAAATCCCTTTCTACCCCAACTAGCATTGTGAATGCATCATTCCTTAAGTGAAATGAGAAAGTGCAAAAAAGCGAATTTTAGCTTTGGAATTGATAATCATTATTAGGAATCATGAGCGATCCTAAAAGTTCCCTAAGTGTCTATTTGATCCTAGACAATCGGTTAGGTTTAAATAGAAGTGGGCATTTTAAAGGTTGAATAAAAGCTATTGACTCTCTATACTTTATTTAACTCCATTCTTTTAAATAAGTCCGACTGAGAGAATATTCAAAGTGCATGAAATTTTGTTCTGCCTTGAGGCTTTTCACAAGAGTTAGTCGGTGTTGGCGGCCATGGCGGAATTGGTAGACGCGCTAGATTCAGGTTCTAGTCGGAGTAATCCGGTGGATGTTCGAGTCATCTTGGCCGCAATGCATTGGGTAAACTTATCGCAGGTCAAAAAGATACGCTATGTATGATATCAAAAAAATTCGTAATTTCTCGATTATCGCTCATATTGACCATGGTAAGTCAACAATAGCCGATCGCCTTCTCGAGCTAACGCGCACCGTAGAAGCAAGGGATATGCAAGCTCAACTTTTAGATGACATGGACCTTGAAAGAGAGCGTGGCATTACCATTAAGGCGCATCCCGTCACTATGATCTATCAGGCACAGGATGGATCGACGTATCAGATCAATCTTATCGACACACCAGGACACGTCGACTTTACATATGAAGTTTCTCGGTCTCTTGCCGCGTGTGAAGGGGCTTTGCTGGTTGTCGATGCTGGACAGGGCGTGCAAGCTCAGAGTCTTGCTAATGTACATCTTGCTCTAGAGCGAAATTTAGAAGTTGTCCCCGTGATCAATAAAATTGACCTTCCAACAGCAGATGTGGAAGGGGTCAGAAAGCAAATAGAAGATGTGATTGGCCTCGATGCTTCAGAGGCAGTGTTATGTTCGGCAAAATCAGGTATTGGTATTGAGTCTATCTTAGAGAAGATTTTGACAGATGTCCCTCCTCCTGCCGAACCTAAGGATAACATTTTAAGAGCTCTTGTCTTTGATTCTCATTATGACACTTACCGCGGAGTAATGGTGTACATCCGTGTGATAAGTGGAGAGATCACAAAAGGTTCTCTTATTAAGACGATGGCAACCAATAAGAATTTTGAGGTTTTAGAAGTCGGTGTTTTTTCTCCCAAGTCAAGAGCTGTCACCTCTTTAAAACCCGGTGAAGTTGGTTACATGATCGCCAACATTAAAGTGGCATCCGATGTCAAAATTGGCGATACTATTACTTTGCAAAAATACCCCGCGAAAGACCCTCTGCCTGGTTTTAAAAACATTACTCCTGTCGTTTTTGCGGGAATTTATCCCATTGACGCTAGCGATTTTGAAGCCTTAAGAGATGCCCTGGAAAAGCTCCAGCTTAACGACTCAGCGCTTCACATCGAACAGGAAAGCAGCTTAGCATTGGGTTTTGGTTTTCGCTGTGGATTCTTAGGTCTTCTTCATTTAGAAATTACTTTTGAAAGACTTCAAAGGGAATTTGACCTCGATATCATTTCCACGGCCCCAAGTGTCATTTACAAATTTGTTTTAAATGATAATAGCGTGCATGAAATTTCGAATCCGTCACAGTTCCCTGATCCAGCTTCGATCTCTTGGGTAGAGGAACCTTGGATTAAAAGCCATATCATTGTTCCCTCGGAGTACCTTGGGGCTGTCATGAATTTAGGCATGGAAAAACGAGGCAGCTTGCTTAAGACCGAAACGATGGATGCAAGACGTTTGCTTCTGACCTACAGATTTCCCCTCAACGAAATTATTACTGACTTTAATGATAAATTAAAATCTCTTACTAGAGGCTATGGCTCTTTTGATTATGAGTTTGACGGTTATGAAGAAAGCGATATTATAAAGTTAGAAATTCGCGTGAACGAAGAGCCTGTTGATGCTTTTTCTTGCCTTGTACACAGAAGTAAAGCAGAGGGCCGTGGGCGTGCTATTTGCGAGAAGCTCAAGGAAGTGATCCCTATGCAGCTTTTCCGAGTGCCCATTCAAGCAGCGATTGGGGGCAAGATTGTTGCTCGTGAAACGATAAAAGCGATGACAAAAAATGTTACAGCAAAATGCTACGGCGGTGACATTTCTCGAAAAAGAAAGCTTTGGGAAAAACAGAAGAAAGGAAAAAAACGCATGAAGGAGATTGGTAAAGTCAATATTCCTCAAAGCGCATTCATGGAAGTTCTTAAGGCAGGAGATTAAAGGATGACAATATCTTTAGATCTAGAAGAAGAAAAAGCACTGCATTATTACACTCCTGAAGAATTATCTTCTTTATACAAATATAAGCTTCCTTCTCATATTGCTTTTATTTTGGATGGCAATCGGCGCTGGGCGAAAAAAACCTCTTGTGGAGTAACTGAGGGTCACAGAAGAGGAGCAGACACTTTGATGGAAATTATCAAAGCTGCTAAGGAATTAGGAATCAAAGTTTTAACTCTCTATGTCTTTTCTACTGAAAACTGGCAAAGACCGCAAAACGAAATTCAAGCATTAATGTGGCTTTTCGAATCTTACATTCGCTCCCAAACTGCTGAAATGGTGAATACTGGCATGCTTTTTGATACAATTGGTGACCTTTCCAAGCTTCCATTAGGAGTGAACAATGCAATTCAGGAAGCCAAAAAAGCTACGCAGGATTGTTCTGATATTAAGGTTGTTTTTGCCATGAATTATGGAGCAAGAGATGAAATGCGTCGTGCCATTCAGCAAATGTTTAAAGATTACTCCTCTCAAGGTTTACCTTTAGAAGAGATAACTGAGGAGAGGATCTCAGCTTATCTTGATACGAAAGCCTATCCGGACCCAGACCTTGTTATTCGTACGGGCGGCGAAAAGCGTATCAGCAATTTTTTGTTGTGGCAATCTTCTTATGCAGAGCTGTATATTACAGATGTATTTTGGCCTGATTTCACTCCTCAGCATCTTTTAAAAGCCATAAGCAGCTATCAATTGCGTGAACGTCGATTAGGCCAGTGAGGATACATGAGTAATTTCCAGCAGCGACTTATTCTTAGCAGTGCCTTTTTTTGTGTTCTCGCTTTTGCCATTTATCTTTCCGTTTTCCCGGTTTTTCGCCCGATTTTCACGCTGCTTGTCCTCGTTGTCATTGGATCTGCATTATGGGAATTTTACCAAATTTCTAAGAAGAAAGGATTTGAGCCCTTGACGGGTATTTCCTTAATTGGTTCTGCTTGTTACCTTTATGCGATTTTTTTGTCGACCCAATATGCAGTGTTTGCTTTTTTACCACAGGGCGTCTTGCTGGTTACTCTGTTTTCTCTTTTTTTGACACTTTTAATTTATCCTAAAAGTCCTTTTATCAATTTGTCATTAAGCCTCTCTGGTATCTGTTATCTTACGCTACCTTTAGCTACGCTTATCCCTATTAACTTTGTTTTTGGTCGCTTTTGGCTTGTTTACCTTCTTGTGGGTACCAAGATGACCGATATAGGCGGCTATTTTTCAGGCAAATTGCTCGGCAAGCATAAGTTAGCCCCATCGATTAGTCCAAAAAAGACTTGGGAAGGATCGATAGGTGGTTTTAGCTGCTCTCTGATTGCCAGTGTTTTGCTCTGCTGGTTTTTTACCGATATTCCTTTAATGTATGCCATTTTTTTGGGATCTCTTTTAAGTGCTTTAGCACAATTTGGCGATCTGGCAGAATCACTTCTTAAGCGTGATGGAGGGGTTAAGGATAGCAGCCATCTTCCTGGGCTTGGTGGCATGTTAGATATCGTTGATTCATTAGTCTTTACTGCTCCCACCCTCTATTTTCTTTTGCAAATTTGCAGCTAAACTATTTAAAAAGGAGACTTTTGAGCGATGATCATAACAATTGATGGCCCTGTAGCTACGGGCAAAAGTACAATCGCTAAACGTCTTGCTACTTCCATTGGCTATATTTATTTTGATACTGGAGCGGTATATCGCGCGTTTACCTATGGGGTCATCAAAAACCATGTGCAAATTGATCAAGGACGTGCTTTAGAGCAATACATCGAGAAATTTGATTTTGATATCCGAGTAAGGCATGGCGATAAGCGCTATTTTTTGGAAAATGAAGACATCACGGATCAGATTAGGCAAGATCAAGTGACCCTCCTTGTCTCTAAGGTTTCTGCTCATCCCCGGGTACGAGAGCATCTACTAAAGTACCAAAGAGATTTAGCAAAAGGGGTAAATGCCGTTTTTGAAGGTCGTGATATGGGAACTGTTGTTTTCCCTGATGCCTATATTAAAGTTTTTCTTTCTGGAAGTCCTGATGTGCGTGCACGTCGCCGTTACGACGAGTTAACGACGAAGTATCCTGAACAATCCAAAGGCCTGACTGTTGAAAAAGTTTTAGAAGATCTTAATGCCCGTGACGCATTTGACTCCAATCGCGAGATTTCTCCTTTAAAAAAAGCAGCGGATGCTTTTGAAATTGACACTTCAAATCTTTCTATCGACGAGATTGTCTATAAAATTTTAGAATATAAGGACACCCGGAAAACGTATTGTAAATCTAATTCTGAGAAGCCTTCTTAAATTTAGGTTCTTAAAGTGACTTCAACCCCAACAACTCCACGTGCCTCTAAGTCAATGCGGATTCCTATAACCTCTCCGCAGCCTGCTAGGCGTCGCTCTCTTTCCGAACTTTCTGTAGTGATAAATCCGATTTTCAGTGGGGAAAAAAGCTCTTCTTCAACAAAGACTGAAAAAATTCAAGCAGGAACCTCACCTTCTAAAAAGGGTTTTTCTTTTTGGCGAGGAGGAAAGAAACTATGTGATTCCACTGAGCAGGATAAAAGCGTTGCTGATATTTGGAAAAAGCAGCTAGATCGTGAAATTTTACCTGCTCTTATCAAGACCATCAATGAAATCAGTGAAAGCAATCCAGCCGTGGAAAGAGAGGCTATTAGCGAATATTCTAATCATCTGAAGTTTTTATTAGATGAAGTCTATACGATAAAAGCTTCTTTTGCCGACCAAATCTTCTATCGATCAGCCACAATTGAGATTCCTGCATTAACTAACGAAATGGTGCAGCGCAATTGGTTTCCGGGCCCAAGATCCATACCGGATGAGGTTTATTTTAATGATGAGAGAATTGACTTCCTCTCTTGCTCAGAATCTGCGACAGCAAAAGAAGAAAAAGAGTGTATTAAAGAAAACCTTAAAATTCTCATTCAAACTCTTTTTGCTCCCAAAGAAGTTGAGCAAGAAGTCGAGAAAATTCTCAACCCTTTATCAAGAAATCATCTATGCCATTTTTCAGAGCTATGCTTGCAAAGCATTGAAGCTTGCGCTCCTATTCTAAATGACTTAAGTCGCTTTTTTCATCAGTTTAAAAACACTTTTCGTTTTAAGACTGGAAGATCTGATCCTCATGCTCCTAAAGCAACTTTTATCTGTCGTTACGAAAAAAAAGGGCAAGCTTTTGAGATACAATTAGAAAGAAACTATGAGCTTTATTGCAATAATGATCCGATTGGTTTTTTTCATCTAAAATGGCAATTTAAAAAGATGGGTGAAAGCCACGAGGCATCCGAACTCTGTGAGTGCACCCCCATCACTTTCTATTCATGAGATGGGTATTTTTAGAAGACAGAACTTGCCTAGAGAGTGAAGCTAAAATCCCCATCGAAGATCGTGGTTACCTTTTTGGAGATGGGGTTTTTCGTACACTAAGGGTAGAAGAGGGGCGGATTGCCTTTTTTAATGAACATTTGAAGCAATTAAAAAATGACTGTATGGCTTTACAGCTTGATTGCCCATTAATCGAAGAAAGTCTCCTCTACCATCTAATTCATCTCAATCAAGCTTATCATGGGATTTGGCGCTTGAAGCTTGTGCTTTCAGCTAAAACAAGAGAAAAGAAAATTGCGCCAAGCCGTTTGCTGATTACGCTTCAGCCCTATTCACTCCCGAACGAGTCCTTAAAATTGGTGACCTATTCTCACGGCATTGCCCAGGCATTAGCAAAAGTGAAGTCTCTGGCATATTTAGAATACCTTTTAGCGTGCTCGTATGCCCAGGACTTGCTTGCCGATGATGCGCTTTTAATTGGCGAAGGCCAAACCCTTTTAGAGTGCAGCAAAGCAAATTTTCTTTGGCACTTTGATGGAACTCTTTATTTTGTTAACCCATTCCTTCCCTACTATCAAGGGGTCATGCAAAATATATGTTTGAAGGCGGCAGTAAAAGCTGGTTTTAAAACGCAAGCATGCCAAATAAGGCTTCAAGATATTCCTCAAGGGGCAAATCTTTTTGCGACAAATGCTCTTCGAGGAATAAAGCCAGTTACGCAAGTGGATGGACAGGTTTTTTCTCAAAATAAAGAATTTGAAGAAGAGATACACTTTGCTCTAAATTCTGCAGAATTTGATTAGAGTAGGGGGGGTGAGCGATTGTATTTATCTAGTTTTTTTGCAAGAATTGGACCACTAACAAAATATATGCTGAAGGAATAGGAATGGGCAAAGAAAATGCGATTTCACCTACAAGACAAGAAGATTATCCAGAATGGTACCAACAAGTTGTTAAGGGAGCCGATATGGCAGAGGCCTCGGGTGTCCGTGGCTGTATGGTGATCAAACCTTGGGGATATGGCATCTGGGAAAATATTCAAAAAGAGCTCAATGACCGTATCAAGGCGACAGGTCATCAAAATGCTTATTTCCCTCTTTTTATCCCTCTTAGCTATTTAGAAAAGGAAGCGACGCATGTTGAAGGCTTTGCCAAGGAATGCGCTGTTGTTACGCACCACCGTTTAGAATTAAAAGAAGGACGTCTTATTCCTACGGGAGAACTCGAGGAGCCGCTGATTGTCAGGCCTACTTCAGAAACGATTATCGGCGATTCTTTTTCTAAATGGGTAGAATCCTATCGTGATTTGCCTTTATTGATTAACCAGTGGGCAAATATTGTGCGTTGGGAAATGCGTCCGCGTATTTTCTTAAGAACCACAGAGTTTTTATGGCAAGAGGGCCATACGGTGCATGCAACTGAGGAAGAAGCTTTAGGGGAGACGTTGCAAATGCTGCACGTTTATCAAAGGTTTATGGAAGATGTGTTAGCTCTTCCTGTGATTATTGGAGAGAAATCACCTGGGGAGCGTTTTCCTGGAGCCGAAAATACATTCTGTTTAGAAGCGATGATGCAAGATCGGAAAGCCATTCAAGCCGGAACCTCTCATTATCTTGGACAAAATTTTGCGAAGGCATCCAATATTCGTTTTAGCAATAAGGATGGCCAAACTCAGTATGCCTATACAACTTCTTGGGGGGTTACTACGCGTCTTATCGGTGGTATGATCATGTGCCATGGCGATGATGATGGCCTAAGATTGCCTCCTCGTGTTGCGACGCACCAAGTAGTCATCATCCCATTTATACCCAAAGAAGAGGCTAGGGAAGAAGTATTGAACTATGCCAAAAAGGTGGCAAAAGAACTTGAGCAAGTGCACTTCTTTGGGCAAAAAGTGAGTGTTCATATTGATGTGCGCGATCGCCGTGGGGGAGAAAAGAACTGGGAATGGATTAAAAAGGGGGTACCTTTGCGTATTGAAGTCGGGCCAAGAGAAATTACTTCTTCATCGATGGTTGTTTCTCGACGCGATAAGCCGCATAAGGAAAAAGAGACACTTTCAATTGCAGAAATGCATAATAAAATTCCCTCTCTTTTAGAAGAAATGCAAAAAAATTATTTTGATTCGGCAAAAGCTTTTAGAGATGAAAACATCTGTAAAGAGATTTCCAATTTCGAAGAACTGAAAGCCTATTTCACGCCAAAAAATAGAGAGAAACCCGAGATTCATGGCGGCTTTGTGCTGGCTAAATGGTGTGGCGATAAAGAAACCGAAGCGATGCTAGATGATCTTAAAGTGACTATTCGCTGTCTTCCTATCGAGCAGTCGGGAACAGAGGGTAAATGCGTATTAACAGGTCGCCCTGCTAAGTTAGATGCTATCTTTGCAAAGTCTTACTAGGGTAAAGAAAAAGGCGGGCTAATGACCTGCCTTTTTATAGGGATTTTTCCAGTTCTTCAATCATCCGATCCGCTTCAACGGGCTCTGGAATCATTCTAGCTACATCAAAAGCATCTTCATAGCACTTAATCTTAATGTAATACCGACAAACAGACTTGAGTGCTTGCGATTTTTTTTGAGGATTTTCTAATTGTCGAGCTGCTTTAAAAATAGTTTTCACATGCTTTGCAATCCTAAAAGCTAGAGCATTATTTTCCTTTTCAGCCTCTTGAAAAAGAGAAGCGCATTTTTTAAGCTGAATCGTGTAATCAGGGATAAGTTGTAGTGCTTCTAAAGCTCTAAAGCCGTTCTTTTCGCTGAAAAGAACGTCAAAAAGAGCTACAAATGCGTGGATTTTACAATCAGGGGAACGGATTTGTCGAGCGATATCTTGGGCAATTCCTTTTTTCCCTAAATCTAAACATTCTTTGAATAAGCTGTAAAGAATCTGGCTTTCATCTGTAATTGAGGGCATAAGTTTCGGAAGAGCTATAGCAATATCATAATGACCTATAGATAGAAAAAATTGGGCGAAGTATTTTATAACCTTGTATCGTTTTTCTTGGCTCAGATCGACATAAATGACATAAGGGCTTATGACAAACTGTTCATTTTGGCGAATTTCGTCAATAACTTGCAGAAGGTGCGGATTTTGATATCTTAGGTTCCTTAATAAAGTATCTTCAACGCGATTCGTGGTATTTAGGAGTTCAGGATTCTTCCGGACTGCATTGAGTAAGATTAGCTCAAGGATTTGGCTGTCTTCTTCTTCCTTTGTGTCAAAAACATTCAAAAAGCTTAAAAAAGGGGAGGGGATTGTTTCAATAAGAGCAAGTCCATAAGCTTCTACTTCGGGAGGAAGGTTCATAGAAGCGTTGATCCAATAAGTTATTTGAGCTTTACAATTGTGGAAAGTGCTTAAGACTTTTTGAGTTTCAATTTGCAGGTATAGAGGGGCACAACCTTCCTCTAATTTCAACATTATCTTTTTGAGCTTTTTGGCTAAATTTTTTTCTCTGAACTTGCTTGCAAGAAATTGCACAAAGCTCATTAATTGTTGGCCAACCGGTTCGGTAGGTTCTATAGTATTACAAGGATGAGGGATTCTGAAAAGAGGATTCATAGATAACTCGTAAATTTTTTAAGAAATTTTCCCATAGACAGGATTAGGATTTCATTAAAAAAGAATTTCTTTCAATAGCTCATTTTCCTTTTAGTAGCTCAAATTCCGCTTTTATTGAACGGGATAATTGCTTGTAGAAAGTCTTGTGCTCATTCCTTATTCCCTATGCAATTACAATGTGTGTGAGAAATTTTATGGTGATCTTATGATGGGGCAAGTCTTTCTATCGGAGTGGTAATCACAATTTCAAGCATTTTTTGGAAAGCCTTGCTTGAATGAGTGTTTAATAGCACCTTTCTTGTGTGTAAGGCTGTTGCAAAGCTTTTATTTGTCATATTCCCCTTTTTCCAAGTGCTGTCAATCAAGAGCGTTGCTTACAGCTAAGCAGGTGACGAGAAAATAAGCAGAAAAAGCGTGTGGAGAAGTTTTTACAATAGAAAGGCTTTAAGATGAGTCCATCTAGAAAAACTTACACTATTAACGGGTAAAAGAAGCAGAGTTCTTTATTCATTTAATTAATAAAGAGCTTTATAAATTAAACCAGCAAACTAACTCTTTAAGATTTAGTAGGTTAACGCACAAAAAGCCATTGGGGAGGAACGACTCTGTCTTTGTAAGCTTTTTTAAGTTTTAAAGGATTTGCAATGTTATCCAAAGACTGGGTGAGTTTATTTTCCATTTCGATTTTAAATTTTTGCAGATCCTGCCAGTTTTCTTCTGAAAAATGCTGTTTTTGAGAGACGAACTGTGTCAGCTGTTCTTCGGAAACCCGGTATTCTGTTAGATAGTCGGCAATCTCGACATCTAGGGATTCGTTACGGATAAGCTCTTCAGACAATATTTTTTCCTGCCTTTGCAGCCTATCTTCTAAATTTTCTAAAAAATCAATCATAACTTGTGTATATTAGTTTTAAAAACTTTTACCCTTGAGGGTTGCAGTACTATTTTAATTGGATACCGGATATGAATCTAGCTTTTTTTATTTTTGCATTTGCCCTAGCCGGTTTTTTGATCTCATCTGCTGCCGCTTACCTATTTGCAATCAATTTGTTGAGAAGACGTAGAGAGGTGCAAAAAAAAATTTTAAACTTATTAAGAGAAAAGGGGTTTTTTCAAACACTGTTTAATAGCTTTAATTTGAAAGAAGAAATCGGGCAACTGTCCGATGAAAAACTTGATCGTCTCGTGAGCAATTTTAAGGCAAAAGTGCCTATGGTCGCTATGTTTTTAGGTGGAGATCTAGAAGTAACTTTAAAACAATTGGCAAAAGAAGAGTTGTTAAGCATGGTTCCCGAGATTGAAAAAAGCCTTATCCAGCAGCTTCGTGATCAAGATCGCATCTATAATTCTCTTGAAAATCAAATGACATACTTACCAATGGAAGATTTTCGCCCTACCTTTATAAGCTTGCTGCTCCCATCTCTTGTTTTGGGAAGCTTATTAGGGGCTCTTTTCGGAATCGTTTTTTTTCTCTACCTTGGACCAAATTAAAGAAGCGATCATCGAAAAAGCTAAGAGAAGAGCAATCAGTCCAAGCGACACTAAGATGGGGAAATGGAGAAAATCTTTAAGAAGCATTTTTGTGCCGACAAAAAAAAGAATTGCAGCTAGACCGTAATGCAAATGGTGAAAAAGATCCATTAAGTTAGCTAGAGCAAAATAAAGAGCTCTTAAGCCTAAAATGGCAAAGATATTAGAGGTGTAGATAATGAATGGATCGGTTGTCACCCCGAAAATGGCAGGGATAGAATCTAAAGCAAAAATGACATCTGTGGTCTCTACACTAATCAAAGCAAGAAGCATAGGCGTTGCATGCAAGGCACCCCCGAGCCTTACGAAAAACTTGCCGTCATGAACTTTATGTGTAATAGGGATGAAGCGCTCAAGCAGTTTGAATAGAGGATTTTTTTCTGGATGAATTTTTTTACTCTGCTCTATCGCCAGTTTGTAAGCTGTGAAGATCAAAAAAGCACCGAAGAAATAAAGAAGCCAATCGAAACGTTCAATCATTACAACGCCCAGCGCAATGAAGACCCCTCTTAGGATAATCGCCCCCAAAATACCCCAGAAAAGGACTTTATAGCGTTGTTCTTCCGGGGTTTTAAAATAGGAAAAAATAAGAATGAAAACAAATAGGTTATCAATGCTAAGAGCTTTTTCGATAAGGTAGCCCGTTAAAAATTGAAATCCACTGTCTGCCCCTTTAACCCAGTACACCCAAAGATTAAAGCATAGGCTGACCCCTATCCAGAAAAGAGATGTCCAAATGGCGTCTGCTGAGCTCATTTTGTGCGATTTGCGATGAATCACCCCTAGGTCTAAAATGAGCAAAAAAATAATAATCAGGCCAAATATTACCCAAGACAAGAAAACCACCAAATGTTTTACTACAGCGAGTGCCGATTCTTTAAAAAATTGACCTCGTGGCCCTTTTTTTCTTTATAGGTGTTTATGCAACTTCTGGAAAAGGAAAAAAAACTTTCTGAATCACTATTGTGGAGACTCCAGGATAATGCCTATACGCAGTTTGGCCCACAGGCTTGGAGTCAAAAAGGGGTTCCTTTTTATGTAACGAGTAATCCGTACACTGCCTGCTCCTATGCACAGGTAGTTTTTGGCTACTTAAAAGATTGTCCCATTGATTTCAATGAAACATTCTATTTGTTCGATCTGGGAGCGGGAACCGGTCGCTTTGCTTATCTTTTTCTAAAGGAATTCGAAAGACTTATCGAGAAGAGTCCGTTTGCTCAGTTAAAATTCTGTTATGTCATGACCGATTTAGCGAAAGATAACTTCGCGTTTTGGCAAAATCACCTCTTACTTAAAAAATATTTTGCAAAAGGGGTGTTAGATTATTCTTACTATCGGCACACACAATCGCAACAAAGACTAGTGCTAGAAATTGCCCAAAAATCAATCGATAAACCCTTAAATAATCCTATAGTGCTTTTTGCCAATTATTTTTTTGACACCATTCCGCAAGACCTATTTCGGTTCCATGAAGGGCGTTTGCAAGAAGGTCTGGTTTCACTTTATACATCAAAGAAATGGCCTAATGCAGATGATCCAGAGATCATCAATGACCTCTCATGGGAGTTTTCGTTTTTTGGTATCGATGATGTCCATCGCCTCTATACCGCACACCCTTATTATCGTGAACTTATTCAATCCTATAAGGATCAGTTAAGAGATGCGGTTGTCCTATTCCCAATAGGAGCAATGCAAGTTTTAGATTTCTTTAAAGAATTTTCTAGCGAAAATATGCTTCTTTTAGCTGGGGATCAGGGAGTTGCCACCTTGGAACAAATAAAGAGTTGGCAACCCAAGCTGGCACTACACGGAAGCTTTTCCATTCCCGTCTCTTACCATACTCTTTCCAATTATTTTTTATTGCATGGGGGAAAAGCTTACCTCTCCCAACTGTCCGATCCAGCGTTTGTTGTGATGGCAGGGATATTTAGTCGCGATAACCGCGCTTTTTATGAGGCAGAAAATGCTTTTAAAAGCTTTATAGATGCTTTCGAACCTCAGGATTATTGGCGTCTAGGTTTGGAGTTGGAAAAGGCAGGTGCCAGTTTAGAGGCGATCTTACTTCTCATTAAGCTTGGTAAATTTGACCCGATGAATCTTTATGGGTTTTATGAACGTATAAGAGCTTTTTTGCCTAGTGTTACAAAGGAACTTAAACAAAGAGTTGTCTTTACTTTAGAAAAGGTTTTTGAAAATTTTTTCCCCGTTGCAGAGGAAGATGGTTCCTTTATCGCCAATCTTGGCGTTTTGTTCTTTGAACTGCAAGAGTATCAAAAAGCGCTAGATTATTTTCAGCAAGCCATGATCTGGCTGGGGGAGAAGGATTATCTACTCCATAATATGAATCAATGCAAAGCCTTAATAAAAAAGACGTAAGCATCTGAAAAATTTTGGGGCTTATTAAGCTTTAAGCTTTTTTTTCGAAAGAGAAAAAGGGCGATAGCGAAACCGCTCTTCTTGCTTTTTCGTTCCTTCAATTAAGACCCCAAATCGTTTTTTATTGTTTCGACCGAGATGATATTTGGTGAAATCGACAAATTCCTCATAATTTAGCTTTTCTAGCGCTTCGATACGTTTTTCTGTCCAAAAAAAATCCTTTTTCTGGAATGCAAGTTCAAACTGCCATTCTCCAAATTGGATAAGGTCTTTGGGGGGAGATTGGAGCTCACCCATAAGGTTTTGTTTAAATTTTTCAAAGCGCCCTGGAGTCATTTCTTCTCTCGTTAGATGTAGAGCATAGCTTTCTAAAAATAGCTCGAAGCGATGTAAGAGCTCAGGAGGTTCATGAGAATTTGACTGAACGCCTAGATTGATAAAGAGATGCTTGTCTATTTCCATGTCATTTCTATAAACAGCATAGCCTGTCTGCTGGCGTGTGCGTAATTCTGTGAAAAAGGAAGAGCCCAATGCTTTCTTAAGAATTTGCTGTAAATTTTTTCTTTGAGGCGTGAGATCTCCTAATGCAACCGCTAGAAAAGTGACGTTTCCTTCGCTTTCTCCTTGCATTTGAAAGAAAAAAGGGCCTTCCTTTGGGGATAGAGCTATTAATGTAGGAGGAAAGTGTTCTGCTATAGGGTAGGGCTTGCTTTCAAGCTTTTTTTGGAAAATCTTCATGCTTGAAAGAGCTTGCTCTTTGTTGATGTTTCCTGTGATGAAAGCCTCAACAAAAGTTTTAGAAAATAGTTTAACCACAAACCTTTGAAACTTTTTAAGGTCAACTGTTTGCAAAAGTTCTTTTTTCTTTATGGCTGTGGCCGTACTGTCTCTTAGCATTAGGCGGGCCATATGGCTCGCCAGGTATAAGGGGTGTTCTTTGATCAAAGAGTCATAATTTCTTGCAACTGCATTTTTACAGGCTGCAAATTTTTCTGCCGTAACTTGGCTTAAGCCTATCTTTAAGTTGAGGTGAGCTAAGAAATTTTCCAAAGAATCTCTGAACCCAAAGAAAGAGAAAGCCATGCCATCGCTGGTTTTTTTTAATGCAAAGAGGAGTCCTGATTCAAGTGCTTCGTTGGTTAAAAGAGAGCTTTCAAGCTCAAAAAGCTTTATGAAAAGATCATTCATTACAACTGTTGAGGGGTTGAGGCTGCAAAGAGTTGGACTTTTTACGTTAAACTTCATGAAAACTTTTGGAGTACGATAGATTTTGTCGGGTGAATAGAAACCTTGCATGCCGCGATTGCATACAATTTCTTCAGGTTTAGACAAGTTTAGAAATTGCTTGGATGAAAGAAATTCTTTGGAAAGAAGATCCAGATCTTGGGGAAGGAAAGGATTTTTCGACGGTAGCTCTATTTTTGATGAGGCATGGCGCTCATTTAAGCGCTTTAACAGATTGGGCGACAGGGGCTCAAAAGCATAATCGATTTCAAACCATTTTTCTTTAAAAGGTAAGGCCTTATTTAAAATCTCTTTGGGAGCCCTAAGAGAAATTTGAGCTTTTTCTACCGTAAGTTCTGCAAGAAAATTATGCACATCATCATTATTGGGCTGATTGAGAAGCGCTGTGAGTTGTGGATAAGTAGAAACCTCTTCGAAGGAGAGATGATAGGCATGGTTCATAACCATATCTAAAGCACTGGCATGAGACTTAAAAAGAAAGTTTAAGCGGGCTATTTGCTGAATCTCTTCGAGAAGGGTTTCCGGAAGCGTTTTATTTTGCAAACTATTAATCGCTTCGAAACATTGGGCAATCACTTGCTCAACTTCTTCAAAGCCTTTTTGCGACAAAGTAAGGCTTAACTGCATAAGTAAGCTGTCGCGGCTTAGCCTCGAATAATGGCATTTGAGATCCTCAATAAGCCCTTGATCTTTTAAAAGAGCAAATAAACTGTTTGCTCCTTGGTAATTAAGAAGATAGCTTACAATTAACTCAGGCTTTGATTCTCTTTTTACAACAAGGTCTCTTGGCATAGACCAAGTAATGTCTAATGATTTGATGTTTTGGTTTCCTTCACAGTAAACGATTTTTTCTTTGCTGTTTTCGCTAAATAGAAGTTCGTCGAAAACCTTGATAGGGATTCTGTGGTTGGGAATTGGAGAAAAATCTTTAACAACAAGCTCCGTTAACTCATCGAGGGATAAGGGGGAATAGACAAAAAGGCGCATCAAATTCGCACTATAATTGACTTCGAACCAATGGAATAAATCTTTTTCGGTTGCAGCATGAAGAGAGGTCTTATTTCCTATATCAAAGCGACGACAAGGATGTGGCTCATTAATCAGCTCTTTAATGAGTTGAAGGGAGCGATGCCCATCGTTGTTCACGCTCAAAGAAAACTCTTGATCGACAGCCGTTCTCTCCTTGGCTAGGCCTGATGGATGGAAGAGAGGGGCATAAAAAGAACTCGAAAATCGGTCTAGCGCTCCTGCAAAGCCTTCATGATTGACTTCAAAGAGATAGCTTGTGCTATCGTTCATAGTGAAGGCATTGCAAGACCCTCCATGTTCTGCTAAAAAACGGTCATAATCGGATTCTATGGGGTACTTTTGTGTCCCTAAAAACAGCATATGTTCAAGAAAATGAGCTAGCCCAGGAACTTCATCGGGATTGTCCCAGCTTCCTTTCAGAATTGTAAGAGCCGCGGCTGATGTTGTTGCTGAAGAGTCCGAAATTAAAATAGCTTCTAAATCATTTTTTAAACGAATTTTGCGTATTTGTTTGGCTTCTGAGGTGTAGCGTAGTAATTCTGCACCTGTTGGATCAGGAATAATAGAATATTTAAGCTCTTCGCTGCTAGCTACTTGAAAAAAAAATAGGCAAAGAAAAATAAGTGCTCTCATCATGTATTCTAACTGCTTAAAAAATGTGATTTTGATTCTATCAAAGAGTTTTAGGCAATTGCAAGTAATCTCGTTCAACTAATTTCCAAATAAACTCAGCGCGGTTATGGCGCCTATCAAGCTTTGAAAGAGAGGAGTCATGGGAAAAAGAGTTAGGAAGGATTTCTTGGCCAAAAGAAAGAAACACTGGAGTAGAATTAGCATATCTGTTTTCGCCAATTTCTTTTTCCACGTTACTTGGTGGCGGCAACAAATGAAATGTAGAGAGTGCAAGGGGATAAAAGTGAGTTAACTTTTGCGCTTTTTGTGCAAGAAGTAAAAAAAGTTCAATACTGTGCGCATCAAATTTTGCGACTTCTATTTCACCTTTAGAATTGATACGGTCTCTTCCTCCACTGGGAGCAACATAGATGCAATTCCCCCCTTGGTTCAATAGCTCGCCCATTTTTTTCAAGGTACGCTGATTGTGGAGTAGCCTTTCTGCCTTCAGCTCTGGCTGGTGTTCAAGATGCTTTTTTGAATAAATACATAGCAGGTTTCTCCCTTTACTTAAAGGGACGGCAAGGGGATCGGTTATTACCCGATGCCCAGCGACAAAAAGCATTTCTTCAGCCAGTGAAGGATGAGTTTTTTCAAGAAGAATGCTAATCACCTGAGGGTCAGGCTCCGTTTGATGATTAGCAAAAAGAATAACATTCTCTCCATTTTTGACACTTTGAGCGATCTGATCGACTCGCTCAAGGCCTCTTACTTCTGAATGTTTTAAATCAATCAGAGGGCGAATAAGATTCAGGCCAAACTCATAATAGTTAAAAGGCTTTAGAATACGTTGGTGGTAGGGCTCAAAACGATAGGGATGAAGAATTTGTTTAATGACTTCTTTTGCTAAACGATCGATTAAAGGAAAAGCGGTTTCATTTGTGTAGCCATTTTTTGCGATTGCAGCTATATAGCTTTCGTAAAATCGGTAAAGATTTTGAGCAAGCCCATTGGGGAGCTTACCATTGGCGACATAGCTGTCCAAAGCCTTCATCAGACGGTTCAAGCTTCAATCCTTTTATTGCTTGTGGTCGAGTAAAAAAAATAATCATTAAGGTGCAAAGTGTCATCTGTGGCAAATTCTAAATGGGCATTCATTTGCTCGGCCATTTTTGCTAAATGTTCCTTATCAATGACATTTAAATAATGGTCAAGCTCTGGATGGACTTCCAGCCGAATGGCATACTGCTGATGATGGCCAACGACTTTTTTTAACGTACGTTCAATTTCTATAGAAACTGTTTCTGGAGTTTTTATGAGGCCGAGTCCATTGCAATAAGGACAATTTGTAAAGATGGTTTGCCCCAGTGAGCCTCTGCTTCTTTGCCGCGTCATTTCTACTAAACCAAATTCGCTCATCCCTAAAATCGTGCATTTTGCCGAGTCTTCTTTCATACAGTCTTTCAACCGGTCTAAGACTCTCCGTTGACTCTTTCTCAGCCGCATATCGATGAAGTCGCAGATAATCAAGCCTCCAACATTGCGAAGACGCAATTGTCGTGCAATTTCCTCGGCAGCTTCTAAATTGATGCGTACCAAAGACTCTTCAACATCAGTATCGCTCCCTGAACTTCTTCCAGAATTGACATCGATTGTATGCATTGCTTCGGTTTTATCAAAGTAAAGGTAGCCACCGCTTGGGAGCCAGATTTTGCGTCTTAGAGCTTTGTCAATTTCTCTTTCCACATTGAAACGCTCGAACATAGGGATTTTGTCCCTATAGTATTCAATGCGTAAAGGGTGTTCGAGAGCATAGCGCGAGCTCATTTTTTTAAGAACTTGGAAGGTGTAATAGTCATCGATAAGAATGCGATTGAGCCGCTTGTCGATAGCCGTTAGCAAGGAGCGTTTGATTAGGTCTGACTCTTCATAAAGTAGAGTAGGGTTGTTGGCCTTTTGGAAGTTTTCCATAATGCTTTGCCAAGTGCTTAAAAGCTCATGAGCTTCATCGATGAGCATTTCTGGATCTGCGCTGCAGCTAGCAGTGCGGCAAATAAGGCCCATATCTTTAGGCATTTCAAAAGAACGAATAAATTTTTTCAGTTTTTCGCGAGCGTTGCGGTCTTCAATCTTTCTAGAAACCCCTCGGTGAGAAGAGTTAGGCAAAAGAACAAGATAACGTCCGGCAATAGAAATGTTTGAAGTGAGCCTAGCACCTTTCGACCCGATAGGCTCTTTAACAACCTGCACCAAAACCCATTGATCGGGTCTTAAAATTTGATCGATATCTATGTTTTTCTTGCTTTCCTCAACCGCTTGGATATCATAATCCAAGTCGAAGTCCATCTCAAATAGCTGCTCAAATTTTTTAGTATTTTCAATGATATCGGAAATGTGGATAAAACCATTGTCTCCTTCATCGATATCAATAAAGGCTGATTGAATATTATCTAGGATATTTGTCACTCGGCCTTTGTAGACATTGCCCGTGAGTTGACGTTCTTTCTTTCTTTCGACTGTGAGATCGTAAAGTTGGCCATTTTTTAGTAAAGCGCTTCTGATTTCTTTGGATTCTACGTTAAGAAGTATTTCTTGCATGCATCACCTTTATGTAGTAGTTGGAAAAGGAATGCTTGGAGAATGATAGATGTCTTTTTACTTAGTTGACTTTTCATATTAACGAACGTTTAGGAAAAAACCATTTATTTAAAAGCTCCGTGCTCTTTTTGAAAGCTTAAGGAGCTGTCAATGAACTTTCTTTCTCAATCTGCCAGTGTTTGCCTGGCAGGAAATCCCGCATCCCTTTTCTTTAGTTTAAGCGCTTATATTAAGCACTTGTAATGTGTTAGGTTTTTTTGAATAAATCTCTAACACGTCATCTCCCAACTTATGTTATTTTATTTTAATTAGCCTATTTTATAGGGTAAACTTGAATAAAATGCGGTTGTTCTTAGCTTACACACAGAACATTCTTTATAAGATGGGTAGATGACTTGAACTTTAGAAGCTTCTCAGTATCTTTTTGAGGCCAGAGAAAAACCTAGAGTTCAAGTCATATACTTTTCAGTGATTCTAGAGAAAAAAGATGATCTTTACCAGAAAAAAGGTAGGAGATGCGAAGGAGTCTATAAAGATTTGAATAAACTCTTGATTGTGCCGATCCACCTTTCGAGATAGTTACAACGTTGAAGGATTTTAGCTAGTGTCTGTTTTATTTCGGGCGTTTTTTCCGTGTGCTTAAGAGAAAGGTCTGTAAATAATTTAAGCTCGGAATTGATTAGAAGTAGATAGTCTAAAGCCTCAATCTGTTCCTTGGAAGAGAAGGGGAGAATAGGGGGTGATTTCTTGCCCTCTTTAAAGTTAATTACCCACAAAGGCTTATAGTTTTCCATAATTCCCTTAGACGGTTCATTTGGATGAGAATTAAAAACTAATTATAAGTTTGTTTGTATTTAATTTGCAAACTTCTAAAAGAAAAATCTTCTGGAGCAAAATTAAAACTTCCATTACACTGATGCTTGTTAATTTTAACTTTTGCTGCAGATGAGTAAAAACGCTTCCTTAGATGACTCTTTTAAAATTTTTGTCGAACAGCTGCGCTCTGGAAACGTCGAACAACTTTCCGAAGAGTTCACACCTGATTTTTTAGATCTTCACGAGAAAGAGCTAGCATTTGCCGATCCTGTTTATCTGAAAGGAGAAGCTTACCTTGCTGAGAGCGACTTAATCCTTCATCTTAATCTTTCTACCTTTGCTAAACTCCCTTGCAGCATTTGTAATGAATGGGTAAAAGTTCCGATTAAAATTCAAAACATGTATTATCATGAACCTTTATCGGCGATAAAAAGCGGTGTATTTAACATGCTTGACGTTTTGCGTGAAGCCATTTTGTTAGAGGTACCTTCTTTTGCAGAATGCCACAGTGGAAGTTGCCCTAAGCGTAAGGAGCTGGAGAAGTATATGAAACCTCAAGCACAGAGTCAGGATGACACCGGCTATCGCCCTTTTGAAAATTTATAAACTTTAAATTAAGGAGTCCTCACCATGGCTGTTCCACGTAACCGCCTCTCAAACGCGAGAAAAAATTCAAAGCGCGCACATCACGCTAAAGTTCCAAAGCAAGGGACAAAGTGCCCTAATTGTAGCGCAGCTAAGTTGCCTCACGTTCTCTGCCCATCCTGTGGTTTTTACGCCGGAAGAGCAGTTGTGGCCAAATCTCAATAATTGAGGCGCTCTATTGCGTATAGGGGTTGATGTTATGGGGAGCGATCGTTCCCCTCAAGAACTTTTTAAAGCCGCTCTCCAGGCTGTCAAAAAGCTTGATCCCTCTACCTCTCTAATCGTGTTTGCAACACCGGATCTTATTCCTTCATTTTCTGCTCAAATTCAATGCCGGGATGATTCCGAAAAGCAGAACCCCATAAAGTTCTGCCTTTCCTCAGAATTTATAGAGATGCATGATGATCCGATCTCTTCTGCGAGAATGAAAAAGAATTCTTCTATTGTTCTTGGCTTAAAGTTATTAAAAAAAAAGAGCATTGATGCCTTCGTGTCATCTGGAAATACAGGGGCTCTTATTGCCGCAAGCCGTCTCACCCTTTCTCCTCTACCTGGAATACGTAGACCTGCGCTACTAGCCTTACTTCCCACCCAATCAGGGAAGGTTGCGATCATTGATGTGGGGGGAAATGTCTCTTCTAAAACGCAATTCTTGGTACAATTTGCCGCTCTCGGGGCAGCGTTTATGCAGAGCGTGGAAAATTTGCCAACCCCTCGTATTGGTTTATTAAATATCGGTGCTGAATCTAAGAAGGGGTCGGATAGTTTGCAGGAAACTTATAAGGTCCTCTCTTCCATAAAAGCGGAGAATAGAAGATTTGTGGGGAATATTGAAGGGCGTGATGTTTTTAATGGAGCGGTAGATGTTTTGGTGACAGATGGATTTACAGGAAATGTTCTTCTTAAAACAACCGAAGGCGTTGCTCTTTTTTTTCTCGATTATTTAAGAAAGTGTCATCCGGATGCCGTCAGCCTTTTCAAGGATTTACAACAACAGTTCAACTACGCAGAATATCCAGGTGCTGTTGTTTTGGGGGTTGACGGGCTTGTGATAAAATGCCACGGCGATGCAGCCATAAACTCCATGCTACATAGCATCCTATCTGCAGAGTTTTATGTGAAGAAAGATTTAATAAAAGAAATTAGAAATAAATTAATCTCCAAATAAACTTTTTATTTTTTTTACCTAGAATTTAAATAATATTCATTAGCCTTTGATGTTCAGTAAATTAATAATCTTGCTAAAGCAGATCGCCTCTATGATCGTATTTCTTAAGGAGACAACCGAAAGAGATTCCCCTATTTGCTCTACAACAGAAGTCTCTAGAAACTTATTTAGGAATCAGACGGGTACACTCTGAGCTAGATGGCAAGCCGTCTTGGTGACATCATCTAAGCCGCTTTTAAAGAGATCGTGCTCTGCTGTCTGTATGGCACTTCCAAAAACAACATAGATTTTTGAAAAAGGTTTGGGAACAATTAAGTTGTCCCAGGTTCTTAGCTGCCAAAACTCAGTGGCGGACCAACTCAGAGGAATGGTGGAAGCTGAAGCTGCCTCTGTGGCTCTGATAACACCTGGTTTAATTTTGTATTTGGGACCCCTAGGGCCATCTGGAGTAATTAAAGCAACTTCCGAACGCTGACGTAGCTCTTCTATCAGTTTTTTAAGAGCCTGTCCTCTTGCATTATGAGCTACTTTTATTGAACGTCCTCTTTTATAACTATCGACAAATTCTGCTAGAATTCTTCCGTCTTTGCTATTACTGACAAAGGCTGAATAAGTCATTTTTTTAGTAAATTTTGAGAGGATATAGCCTATAATTAAAAGGCGATTATGCCAAAGCATGATAATGCAAGGCCCCTGCTGCGCTTTTTTTTCAAGTTCTTGCAAACCTTGAATTTCAATTTTGCAGGTCGCTAGGAGGGCAGTTAGGAGGCCTTTTGTAAGGTAGGCAAGAATTTTGGATTTTAAAGTATTCATTCTAAAATTTTTCTGATCGCTAAAGCTGCTTTTAAGGAAGCGTCTTGTTCTGTCAAAAGTTGTTTTAAGCGAATAGCTGCAGCTTTGGTGTAGGTGCGGTAGTTTTCGTCCATTAAAGAAGTGGCCTGCCTTGCGATTGCATTTGGACTTAGGTTAGGCCCAATGATTTCAGGAAAAAGAGTTTCATTGAGAAGAATATTAGCTATGCAATAGTGGGGAAGATTGATTTTAACTAAATGCTTTGCTACAAAGTAGTTAAATTTTGAAAGTTGGTAAGTAACTACTGTTGGGCATCCATGTAAAGCCAATTCCAAGGTAGCTGTGCCCGACTTAGAAAGAGCTAAACGTGCATCTTTCATTAGATCATAGTTGTAACGTTCGCTAATCAGAGTAAATCCTGCTAAGCCGTGTTTTTTGGCAATATGAGAGATCGATTCCTTGAGGTCCTCATGGGCACAAGAGATGACCGGCTTTAAAAGGGGAAATTGCTTTTTAAGGAGCATTGCCGTCTGGATCTGCACAGGTAAATTCTGCTGAATATCGCCAGGCCGACTTCCTGGAAAGAGTGCTAAGGTTTCTCCATTTAGGGCATAGTTTTTCTTCCAATCGGGGTGATAAGTGTGGCGGCTAAGTTCGGAAATAAGCGGGTTACCCACATATTCTGTTCTTAACGGGGTTTGCGAGAAGAAGGCCGTCTCAAAGGGAAAAATTGTTAAAAGTAAGTCGAGGTTTTCTACCATCGTCTTAATACGCCCTTTTCTCCAAGCCCACACTGTCGGCGCAATGTAATGAATAATTTTATTTTTAAATCCCTTTTTGCGCAGGCTCTTAGCAAGACGTAGGTTAAAGCCCGGATAGTCAATCAAAACTACGGCATGAGGTTGTGTTTTTAAAATTGCGTTTCTCACCTGATAAAATTGGCGCATCAATCTTGGAAGTGCCGAGAAAACGTCTGAAAAGCCCATTACTTGAAATTTTTCTGTAGGCATCACACATTGCATCCCCGTGGAGCGCATTTTCTGCCCTCCCACACCTGAGACATCTAAAGGGGAGTTTATGGAGCATAAAGCATTCAAGAGGTGTTGGCCATGAAGATCGCCGCTCGCTTCTCCCGCAAAAATAAAGAGTTTATGAGCGGCCATAAATTGCCTTCTTCTCTTTTAATAACATCAAATTTCTGATATAGGGAATAATACCAAATAGAGGGCCCAGCAGGTTCACGAGGTCTCCAATGAAGAAAAAATAAAGAAGAGAAAGCAATGCTCCTACTAAGGAAAGCCACCAAAAGCTTTCGCTTAAAGTGCTTATTCCTTTTTTTTCTGCTTCAAACCATTGTAGCCAAAAACGCAAAGCAAAAAGAAGTATCCCCAACGCCCCAATAATGTGCCAAAATAAAGACACAGAAAAAGAAGATCTCAAAGAGTAGTTATTCACAGGGACGCGCAGCCAATCTTCAGAGCTTATCCAAAAACCTAAAGTAGGCAATGCAAATGCTAGCATCATTAATCCCCATACAGTATGGATTTTCCAGACTTTATGATGGGTATGCATTAAGTTAAGGTTTCTAAGAGAAATAACTGCATTAAGGGCCTGGATCACACAAATAGGGTATTGTAGTTGGATTGCACTGTGAATAAGCAAGGAGAGGTTTCCAAAAAGCGAGAGAAGCCAAAAAGAGCGACTAACGCTTGATTTTTTTCTTTTTTCGCTATAAATCCATTGCACAAGAAAACGCAAGCTAAATGCGACAGAGGAGAGAAATCCGAGGGGATAGAGTAGCTGTCGCAGCTCTTCAGACATTAAACTTCCTCTTTTATGCGGTAATTGAGATGTCTATTGCCCATCCAACGAACTGCGAGCATATCGGCAATCGTATTGAAGGAACGGTTAAAAAAGTTGTATTTCGTCACCCCCTTAACTCTTTCGCGATGATTCACTGGCACAACGGCAATGCGGTATCCCTCAATCTTAAATAGTGCCGGAAGAAAGCGATGCATGCCGTGGTAAAGTTTAATTTTTTCCAGGCAGCTTCGTCGATAGAGCTTAAGAGAGCAGCCTGTATCAGGGATTTCATCGCGACAAAATCGGCTTCTAATAAAGTTTGCGATTCGGGAAATGATTTTTTTAGAAAGAGGGTCGCGTCGATTGACGCGGTGGCCTGTGACAAGATCCGCGTGTTGAGCGGCGGCAATTAGCTTTGGAATATCCCTTGGGTCATTTTGTCGATCTCCATCCAAAGTAATCACAAAATCCCCTAATGCTGCTTTGAATCCGGCATCAAAAGCACTGGATTGCCCATAATTTTTTTCAAAAGCCAGAATGCGCAGATGCGGGTGGCTTTTCTGCAAATCTTTCAAATGGGCCAGGGTGTTATCCGTAGAGCCATCATCGACACAGATGAGTTCCCATGGGCTTTGTTGCGCTTCCATCACAGGATTAAGCTCTGCTACTAATTCTTGAATGTTTTCCTCTTCGTTTTTCAAAGGAATGACAATAGAGTAGGTTGGTTTCATAAAATTCTCATTTTTTCTTTCAGCCAATTAGTGCCCTCTAAAAAAGTTTCTCTAGCAGTCCCATGGCCATGGTGGCCAATCGATGGATGAACAACCATTTCAACTTGAGGGGAACGTACGCGATTTTCATACGCAAATTTAGCTAATTTGTGAATAAACATAAAGCATTCCTCAGTATGAACTAGAGTATCTAAGTTGCCAATATGAAAACATAAGCTTTTCCCGCTCAAATGAGGAATCAAGTGTTCAAGGTTATTCTCTTTCACAGCAGGTAAGTGGGCAATTGTCTGAAATTCGCTTGCCCGGTCTAGTCTTGTGAGGGGAGCAAATCCAAGAATCGTCTTAATCCGTGGTTCTCGCGCTGCTAAATGAACAGCAGCAAACCCTCCTCTCGAGAGCCCTGCCACAGCGATGTTTTTTTCGTCAATAAGATTGGCATCGATAAGTAAGGAGATATTTGTTTTCGCCTGTTGGACAAAAGTCGCAATAGGGTTTTCTTCTTTTAAAAAAGCTTTTGACCAAACGTTAATGGCTGCAGTATTTTTTAGTCCAGGTCCATGCCCAGGAAGCGTGAAGGAGAAAATACGTAAGAGAGTCCCGTGAAGAAACACAACCGGTTGATTGAAAGGATCTAATTCAAGTGAATCCCTTCCCGATAAAGCAAAGTAAAAAAGCGTAGGCAGGGGGCCTAGGTCTAGAGAAGGACCTATATGGTAAATAGGGAGTGAGGTTTTTAATGCAAGCTGATCAGCGACTAACTGCATGGGAATCTCGTGCCCTCAAATCCCTTGATCTTTCGGTATGCCTGGACCTTTTCTCTTCATTTCTGATGAAGTGGCGGAAGCTTTCTCGAATGTGGATGTACTGAGATTGCAGTTCAGGCTGAATGGAAGCGCGGATTTTTAACAGCCTGAGAGCAAGAGGAAATTCTTTAGTGCGAAATAGCCGTTGCAGATGCACTTTTTTGCTTTTGAGGGGGATTAAACGGTACTGGGTGCTTAGCACATAGGCCATAATAGCGCTTATACGTCTTGGGAAATGGGAGAAAGAGGATAGGATGTAATTGCGCTGAAGGTCGCTTATTGTCGTTAGAATTTCACCTAAATGCGGTGTGAGCCCCTTGCTTAAGTAGAGACGATGAAGCTCTTCTTCAAGAAGAGGGAAAAGAATGCAAGAGACTAAGACAGCTCGTTCAATAGGAAATTTAGGAGAACGGCGGTTAATATGATCAGCAGTGTTTAAAAATCGTAGAATTTCTTCTCCTTTTGGAGTGTGAAAAACTTTAGCAAGGGAGGGAAATAGCAATTCTAAAATATGCGCCTCGTGTAACCTTTTAAAAAAAGGTGCTGAAGAACAAGACTCCAACATGCGAAGCATCTCTTCTAACACGCGTGCTGGAGAGCTTTTGACAATCTCATGTCTTGAGTGCAAAAGAGCTTGGTGAGTCTCTTCAGTCGATTTGAAGCCAAACCGCGCTTGGAATTTTAAAAGCCTAATCATGCGCACAGGATCCTGTTTAAACCGTACTTCTGGCTGTCCTATCGTGCGGATAACATGATTATGTATGTCTTCCCACCCGCCAACGTAATCAATCACCGTGTGGCTAAGAGGATCGTAAAAAAGGCCGTTTATTGTGAAATCACGTCT
>VKHO01000010.1 GCA_011125455.1 Chlamydiales bacterium STE3
AGTAGATTTCGTAAGAAGGTCCATGACAAAGGAGGGACTTGCATTGTCCCGCCGCCAAAAGATGCAGTATACAAAGGTAAGGAGGAGTCGGGCTGGGAAAAAGAACGGGATGAGGCGATTGCCACAATTCACGGATTTGGTGGGGATGAGATGGGAAGAAAACTTTGGAAGATAGGTTCGGGTTATCACGAAAGGTCGTTGGTGGAGACGGCAATGTTTAGGGTCAAAAAGCTGTTGGGAGATGGATTGAAAGCTCGTTCAATGGGATCTCAGAAGACAGAAGCTATTTGCAAGTGTATGGTAATTAACAAGATGAATAATCTTGGAATGCCAAGGTTTGAAGTGGCCTAAAGGCTGCATAGGGGTAGGGTGAACCTGTACCTCAGTTGGCTATATTTTATGCTGTGAGGGCTATTGTGCAACAAGGCCCAAATAAACAGAGTAGATTCATTCGAAAAAAATTGAGAAATATAATCTAATGCTTTACGTTTATTGATTATTAAAATTTAAAATATAGAAATGGCACCCACATTTACACACTTCTTTAAATCTTTCTACTACTCTAATTCCTACCCACCTTCTATAGATTTAAGTGAAGAGTCCTTGTCAAAATATTTATTAGAAAAAAATCCATTAGCTTCTGAAAATGTGCAACGATTAATCTCTATTCCAGAGGTGCAGCAGATTCTTTCTATCCCCGTAACTTATGATAAAAATACAGTAAGAATAATCAGATTTCAAGGGAGTATATGAACGCCATGAATACAGAAAATAGAAATCTAAGTCAGATAGCTCAAAAAACTACTGACCTAGAGACTCTAGCTAGTCAGTTTTTCCAACAAAAGCACCCTTTACATACCTTAACTGTAGATAACTTAAATGCAGTTTTTCAATTCTTTCCTCAGAATAGCAGTGAGTTGTCTAATTATGTTCAAAATGCTCAAAACGAAGCGCAACGCAGTCTTGAGTTAGTCAGTAAAATCCCCCCACATCTGCGAGATTTCGATAACACCTTTTATGCTCTAGACGCGGCAGAAACCTTAATTTATTCTCGAAGACGTGCAGTTGAATCTATATCAAAAGCTCATCCGGATTCTTCTTTTCGGAATGAGGGAACTGTATACAAAGATCAACTCGTTGAATTTTCTCTAAATCAATTTTCCCGCAAGTCTGTATATAATATGTACAACGAAGCATACCAGAACATAGAAAAACACGGGGTGTCTTTATCAAGAGAGAGAGAGGATTACATGAAATGGAAGATGCAATCTTTACGCGCAGAGGGATTGCATCTTGAAGAGAATGAATATTTGCAAGTCAAAGCGCTGAAAACCGATATCAATCGTTTAGAGAGCTCCTTTTTGAAAAATATTGATGAAGATCAGTCTTTTATCCTCGCTAGGGATGAAGAATTATTAGGCGTTCCGAAAAGTACTATAAATTCATTGGAGAAAGAAGGTACTTTTTTAAAAATTACCTGCCAATATCCTCACTATTTTCCTGTTATGCGCTATTGTAAAGTAGAAAAGACAAGGCAATCTCTTTATCGAGCATTTGAAAGCCGAGCTGCTGAAAAAAATGTTCCTATTTTAAAAGAGCTCATACAAAAGAGGGAAAGACTCGCAAAGTTGATAGGTTATGCAAGCTTTGCTCATTTAGATATTTCTGATCAGCTTGCTCAAGCTCCCGAGACTGTTGAAAAGTTTATTCTTTCACTAAAAGATGGCATTCAGGGTAAGTTCCAATCTGAAATTGAACAGCTTACCAAAGAGCTTCCTGATGGGATCACCTTAGATGAAAATAAATGTATCAAGCCGTGGGATCTCATGTATTTGCAGGAGGATTACAAAAAAAAGCATTACAGAGTAGATGAAATCGCTTTGCAGCAATATTTCCCTTTTGAGAGGACTCTAAAAAAGATAATGATAATGTTTGGAGAAATGTTTTCTTTAGAGATCGAAATTATTGATACGGAGAACAAAGGTCTATGGGATACTTCTGGATGGATTTTAGTCGTGAAAGACAAATTTAATAAAGGAAGAATTGCAGGTCATATAATTCTCGACCCTTTTCCCCGAGAAGGGAAATTTCCTCATGGTTACTGTTTTGATGTTCTGTCTCCTTGTCGTTTACTATCCGGTGATGTCAATCCGGCAATTGTGTTGCTTATGGTTAATTTTACACCTCCTAGTGCTATAGGAGAGTCTATTCTTCGACATGATGAATTAGTCGTATTATTCCATGAATTAGGGCATGCATTCCATCAATTATTGGGTAATGCCGAAATGCCATCTCGTTCTGGTTATCATATTCAGCGAGATGCCTTAGAATGGCCATCAAGACTATTTGAATTTCTTATATGGGAAAAAGAAAACTTAAAGAGATTTGGCGAACATTTTGAAACATGCCTTCCTATTCCTGATGAATTAATAGATGCAAAAATCAATTCTAAGAATGCTACCTCGGGATTAACATTTGCACGGTTTTTTTATTTGTCAATGTTTTCTTTAAAATGTTTTTTAAGCGGTGTCGAAAACCCAAAACTATTAAGAGAAGAAATAGAAAAAGATTTTCTACCAAATATTGCATGTGATCCACAAGTATACAAAGAAGCATCTTTCCTACACTTGGCCGAACACTTCTATCGCTCCAAATTTTATGCTTACTTTTGGGCCGATGTATTTGCATTTGATTCGTATGAACATATAATCGATCTTCAAAAACGAGGACTTCCTAATGTGTGGCTAAAGTTTCGTGAGTTGGTTTTGGACCATGGAGGAGGCCTCAACCCAAACGACCAAGCGTTACAATTTTTAGGTAGGCCCCCAGCAGTCGAAACGTATCTCAAAAAAATTTCAAGTGAATAGCCTACTACTTTATTTGAAAGATAGTTCAGAACAAATGTATACATAGGATCTAAAAATCTAATGATATGAAGCCTACGCTAAGAATTAAGTCTATGTGTGCATTTTACACCAATCTTTATTTCTTACTATTTAGAAGCAGTGGCTAATGTACTGATTCACATTAAATTATCTCCTATGAATTTAGTAATTGATATGTCATAATATTTCCAGGGGATTTTAATTAGAAAGATTTGATAAAAAATTTCATAATAACCTCTGTTAAATAACTTTCATCCCAGCCAGCTTTTT
>VKHO01000011.1 GCA_011125455.1 Chlamydiales bacterium STE3
TTGCTTCCTTTGATATAAGCTATCAAAGGAGATGACCACGTATGAAATTTTTTATCAAGTATTTCTAATTAAAACCCCCTGCCAAAAAACCAGGTGCAGACATGAAATAAAATCAAAGGGAAATTTTTTGTAGAAAAAAGAAGAAACTGTTGGGCGCCTCTAACACACTTTAAGTCATCGCAATGACCTTAAATTACAGGGCTTAAGGAGGCAGAGAGCTAAAAGGAAAAAGTAAGTTAATTTTAGACAACAAAAAAGACTCTTCAAATTTTTTTTCAAAGAGTCTTTTCAAAAATACAAGAAATTAGATGGATTGTCCTTGAAGGCGCATATCGCGAATCACTTGTGATAGGCCAACTTTGTCGATAATACGCATTGCATGAGTTGAAACGCGCAGTTTAACAAAACGGTTTTCTTCAGGGAACCAGAAGCGCTTTTTCACTAAGTTAGGTTCAAAACGGCGCTTTGTTTTACCAGTAACTTTTAGACCGATCCCTTTTTTCTTTTTGGCAATCCCCCTGATCGCATATTTGTAACCACGGGTTGTTTTTTTGCCTGTAACTTGACAGCATTTGGACATAGATACTCCAGAAAATTCAGCTTAAATAAGTAAAATAACAAAGTAAGGAGATAAAATTCAAGGATAAAGATGATTCTTTTATCTTAGTGGAAGCCAATTATCATTGATATTAAACCGTTTATTAATATGCTTAATGCGTTCTTCTTCAATGATTTGATCGTCTGACGGTTGAGGAAGATTTTTAGAAATTTCCTTCTTGTAAGACTCAATTTTTTCCTTGATCTCTTTGATTTTTTGCCAGTCTTCTGCTGTAAAGTTTTCTGAAACCGACATCAATTTTTTTATGTCATTTTTAAGGGGGCTTAATTTTTGATAAGCAGCAGAATCCATCTTATTTAATTTTTTTAAATTTCGATCAAGAGTTTGTAATAAAGCGGCTTGTTGCTCAGGGGAAAGTGTTACTGGGGGCTGTTTTGGGGCATTAGCGGCATCCGCAAGGTCAAGCAGGTTTCCTATAATTATTTGCTGCAAGCCGTCATCTATTGCTTTTTCTACTTTTGTAAAATTTGTCTTTGACATAACTTCCGGTTAACTCCCTAAAGAATGCTTACTACGTTGTTTCTACATTTTAGGTATTGGATCTACAGTAAAGGGTCTTTTATATTTTTTATTTTATCAGAATACTACAAATGGAGCAATTAAGCCTTTTATGGAAGAAATATTCGCCGATATCGTTATTATAGGCTCAGGGCCTTCTGGCCAAAAAGCAGCGATTCAAGCTGCAAAAGTGGGTAAAAAGGTCATCGTCTTGGAAAAAGATGTCGATCCTGGGGGCAATTGCCTTTATAATGGAACAATTCCCTCAAAAACTTTAAGAGAAGCGATCATTGATCTTACTCGATTTTACGAGCGCGACCTTTTTGCAGTTAAGCAAATTGATTTTGAAAACATTTCGATTAATGACCTAGCCAAGCGCTTATACAAGGTGATTGAGGATGAACGCAACTTAGTCTATCGGCAGCTTAAAAAAAATGGAATTAGGCTCATTAGGGGTAATGCTCGCTTTGAAAACCCCCATATGGTCATTGTGATTGATAAAGAATTTCGACTAAGCCATCAAATAAGAGCAGACGTATTTATTATTGCCACAGGCTCGAAGCCACGTAATCCTATCAACGTTCCTTTTGACAATGATGTAATCCTCGATTCCACGCGGCTATTGGGAATTGATAAGGTCCCTAAAAATATGCTCGTCCTAGGGGGAGGGATTATTGGCTCTGAATATGCCAGCTTTTTTGCGACCTTGGGGACTGATGTCACGATTATTGATAAAAAAGATCATATTTTACCTCATCTAGATTCAGAAATTGCCACTGTTTTGCAGACAGCATTAACAGAACAAGGTCTCAGATTTAAAGGCAACAAAGAACCTGTAGAGATTAAAAGGGTAGGGGATAGAGCTTGTGTAACATTTAAAGATGGCACGCAACTTGATGCGGATGTTTTACTCTATGCTCTTGGTCGTTCCTCTGCTGTTGACTCTCTACATATCGAAAATGCGGGGCTGGCTTTAAATGAAAAGGGCTATATACCGGTCAATCCTCTATTCCAGACAATAGTTCCCCACATTTACGCTGCTGGCGATGTCATTGGAGGGCCATCTCTAGCATCAACGAGTATGGAGCAAGGACGGTTAGCTGCGAGACATGCATGTGGTTATGAAACGCATTATTTCCCCTCTCTTTACCCTATAGGGATTTACACCATTCCAGAGATATCAAGCTGCGGATATACGGAAGAGGATCTAAAAAAAATGGGCTTTAATTATGAAATCGGAAGAGCCTACTATTATGAAATTGCTCGAAGCCATATAACGGGAAGTAATATCGGGATGTTTAAAATCCTCTTCCACGCAGAAACTTTAAATATTTTAGGTGTTCATATTATTGGACGTGCAGCGACAGAAGTTATCCATATCGGACAAATAGCGATTTCGTTTAACGCTAAAATTGATTATTTTATCGATCAAATCTTCAATTATCCTACCTATGCAGAAGGTTATAGAATCGCCGCTCTTAATGGGGTTAACAAGCTTAAGCATTATAGATAAAAGGGGAGCAGAGTCTGCTAAGAAAAATTTTTTAGCAGACCCAAATGCTTTTAGACCAATCTGTAGGAAGGTTTTTGTCCCTTATAAGCTAGTTCTACTTTGCACTCATTCGGGATTTCCCCTTTTAAAATGCCATCAGAGAGCATATTGAGGATAGTTTGTTGAATTAGACGTTTAAGCGGCCTTGCGCCAAATCCCGGATCATAACCTTCTTCTGCAAGATATTTTAGAAGCTCTTTTGTCCAAGTTAAAGTAATACTGCGTGTTTTTAACAGATGCTGTACACGTTGCAGCTGAATGTCGACAATTTTCTCCATATCCTCCCTTCTTAGGGGTAAGAAAGGGAGAATATCATCCAATCGATTGAGAAATTCCGGTCTAAAATGCGTTTTAAGGATAGGGTCTAAGATTTCCATGATCACATCTTTTGAAAGGTGTGTCTTCCCATGAGCGATTTTTTCTAAAATCTGAGAAGAACCTAAATTAGATGTCATGATAAAGAGAGCATTCTTACAGTTTACGGTTCGCCCTTTACTATCTGTCACTCTTCCATCATCAAAAATTTGCAGGAGGATATTAAACACATCGTGGTGGGCTTTCTCCACTTCATCCAAGAGAACGACAGCATAGGGTCGGCGCCGCAGCGCTTCTGTGAGCTGTCCTCCTTCCTCATAACCTACATAGCCTGGAGGAGACCCAATTAAGCGGGAAACGCTGTGTTTTTCCATGTATTCGGACATGTCTAAGCGCACCAGTGCCTCTTCTTGATTGAAAATCTGTTCTGCTAGCGCTTTAGCAAGTTCTGTTTTTCCAACCCCTGTTGGACCTAAAAAAAGAAAGGCTCCCACGGGCCTTCCTGGATCACTAAGGCCAGATCGTGAGCGGCGTATGGCTTCGCAAACAGCTTGGACGGCCATTTCTTGTCCGACAACCCTTTTTTCGAGTTCTTTCTCAAGATGCAGAAGACGTTCAGCCTCTCCCTCGAGCATTTTATGCACAGGGATTCCTGTCCATTTGGAAACGACATGTGCGATCAAATTATCATCTACTTCCTCACGTAAAAGGCGATCCGATTTTTTATTCAGCTCGGCTTCTGCTTCCTCAATCTCCTTTTGTAATTTGGGAAGTTCGCTATAGCGTAGCTCTGCGACCTTGTTGTAATCAGAACGTCTTTCGGCATCTTCCTCTTGAAAACGCACCTGTTCTAAGCGATTTTTCTTTTCCTTGATTTCTTCAATGAGCTTTTTTTCTTGATCCCACTGTTGTTTTAAGATGTTTAGTTCTTCTTTAATCTCAGCGATCTTGCTTTCCAGTTTTTCCGCTTCCGCTCTTGAACTTACGCTATCTTCCCGCTTTAAGGCCTCTTGCTCGACAATAATTCCAGCCAGTTCTCTTTCTTTTTGGTCGATGGGCAATGGCCGGCTCCCTAATTGCATGCGAATTAGACTAGCTGCTTCGTCAATTAGATCGATCGCTTTATCAGGCAGCTGCCTATCTGTGATGTAACGGTTTGAAAGAAAGACGGCAGCATGGATGGCAGATTCTGTGATTCTAACGCCATGAAAAATTTCGTAGCGTTCCCTTAGCCCTCTCAAGATAGCAATAGAGTCTTCAATGCTTGGTTCTTTAATCAATACGGGTTGAAAACGTCTTTCTAACGCAGCATCTTTTTCGATGTGCTTTTGGTATTCATTTAATGTTGTGGCGCCGATGCAGTGCAGTGTGCCTCTTGCTAAAGCAGGTTTTAGTAAATTCGCAGCATCCATTGCTCCTTCAGTGGCGCCAGCACCAATAAGAGTGTGGACTTCGTCGATAAACAGGATAATTTTCCCTTCATTTTTTTCGATCTCTGTCAAAATACCTTTTAATCTTTCTTCAAACTCTCCTCGGTACTTCGTTCCTGCAATGAGGCTTCCCATGTCAAGAGTCAATAACTGCTTTTCACGTAACGTATCCGGAACATCCTTTTGGACAATGCGCTGCGCTAATCCTTCGGCGATAGCCGTTTTCCCCACGCCAGGCTCTCCAATCAACATCGGATTATTTTTCGTGCGTCTACTCAACACTTGCATTGTACGTTGAATTTCTTCGTCCCTGCCAATGACAGGGTCCAGCTTGCCCGCTTTGGCTAATTGAGTCAGGTTTTTCGTGAATTTTTCTAGAGCTTGTAGTCCAGCTTCTGCATTAGGAGAATCCATATGCCGATCACCTCTTATGCGTTTAATTTGATCTTCTAAAACTTGATCGCTAATAGCGGTTTGCTTTTTCCATGAAGCAATTGGATCCCCTCCATTTCTCCAATAAGAGAGGAGAAAATGATCTGAGCTGGTGTAAGTGTCGTTCCACTTTCTGGCAATACTTTCTGCATCGGCAATGCGGCTTGCTAAGGATCTCGATGCTGAAGGGGGTTCTTGCCCTGATCCACTATAAGTTGGTAGGTGTCTAAGATTTTGTTCTAGGTCCGATTGTAGCTTCTCGACATTCACACGAAGATTGCTAAGGACAGAGATAAAGTAGCCCTGTGGGTCTGAGAGAAATGCAAGAAGTAAATGATTTTCTGTCACCTCAGTATTTTTACGATCTTGAGCATTTCGAAAAGCTTCTTGAATTGCGTTTTGGACGGATTCTGTGAAATTCTGAGCCATAAAAAAAACCTCCATTTGCTACTTAAAAGATTAGCAAATTTTGGTCTTTCCTTTAATCATCTTCTTCATTCAATCAATAAATAAGTTTAGGCGACTTAATTTTAAAGGCTTAGGAATCATTGACGAAAATGTTGTTGGTTTTCCATGTGCTCTTCGAAATTGGAGCGATAGGGGTTAATGTCTAAGCCCCCTCTCCGGGTATATCTAGCATAAACTGTGAGATGTTCAGGCTGGCAAATGTGCATAATCTCTTGAAACATTTGTTCCACGCAGTGTTCTGCGAAGCCGATATGACCACGATAGGAAATGATGTATTTCAGCAAACCTTCATGTTCTATCTTCTTGCCTTTGTAGCGGATAAGGAGTGATCCCCAGTCCGGTTGGCCTGTAGCCATACAGTTAGACTTTAACAAGTTGCTGTAAAGGGTTTCTTGCACAACTTCTTCAGTAGTTGAAAGAAATTGAGCATCGACCTGATAAACATCTGTTGCAATATCTAAGTTGTCAAGACAAGTGCCTGCAAACTGAGTTAATATCTGCCCTACTCTGCTTTCTAAAGAGTAGAGTTTTACCTGCACTTCAGCCTGTGCTGTATCCGATAAATCTTTTTTGAGAGTTTCGAGAACTTCATTATGGCTGGAATAATGGGATTGGTTGAAGGAGTTGAGATAGAGTTTGAAAGACTTAGATTCAATAATAAATGGAGAGGAGCAAGGAAAGATAAATTCCGCCAAAGCAATCTCAGGCTTACCCTTTTTATTAAGCCAGGAGAGTTCAAATCCATTCCAAATATCTTTGCCGCCATAAGCATAAGGTTGTTGAATGCCTGTTTTTTCCCTCGCTAGCGCTCTTGGAATAGGGAAGAGAAGTTCTGGGGAGTAAGTTTCGACATAGTCTGTTTTTTTTCCTAAGGGCATTTCTTTATGCATAGTTCCTCGTAAGAAGTAGCTTTTGAAAGAGGATAATTGGATTTCATTTAATTTAAAAATAAAAACGTTTCAAGGGGAGCGTAGAGCAATTTCTTTTTTTAAATCTTCTAATCCTTTGGGAGCTCTTCCAATTGGTTCTAGCGATTTCTCCAAGCATTTTAAATGGCGTTTAGCTTGTGGGTAGTTTAATCTTAGCATGTTGAGTACCGTCAAGTAATACTCAGCTTTCGGATCATCTTGGACAAGTTGATGAAATTCTTCCAAAGCGCCAAGGGCTTCTCCATAACGATGAAGTTGTAGCCAGGTAATAGCTAGATGAAAGTAGCCAGAGGAAAAAGAAGGCCACTGCCTAAGGATTTCTTCAATTTCCTCACGTTTTTTAACAACGGATTCTCTTTTTTCATCTACTGGTAAAAAGATTTTTTTAATGCCTTCGATATCAATTTTTTTGTCTAAATAGTCCTCAACAATACCCCTATGTCCGAAGAGTTTACTTTCCGGCATTTTAGCGGTTTCTCGCAACATTGAATCACCTTCTTCATTCCGATTAAGAAAGAGCAAGCTAAAAGCGGTTAGCTCGTTTAAAAGTGCATCCTCACTTAGATAAAGTGCTGCTTTTTGGTAGCGAGATAAAGCTTTGGCATAGTCCTCTTTTTGTAGGTGGACGGAAGCTTCGTTGAAATAGGTGAGTCCAATCACCTCTTTCACGTTTCTTTGTTGCAAATAGGCGGTGTCCATTCCTAGGTATTCCTCACAGTCAATATGAACACCTCTAGCAGTCGTTTCAATATTGATGATTTGCTTGTCGTCTCTATAGCGAACGTAAATGTGACCTGGAGGAGTAATCATTTCTAAAGGAAGTTCTAGCCGCTGAGCAAGGCAGATATAGAGAACAGACACTCCCAGGCAAACACCACGTCGTGAATCCAACACGGAGGGAAGGAAGGTGTAAAGGTCAATGTCTTTTACATATAAAGAATGAGGGGGAAAGCGAAAACCCATCTCTTCAAAGACAAAGCGGTTGATTTCTCGAATTTTTGCTTCTGGGCTGTCTTGTAGAGAAATTCTTGTTAATATTTGCAATGCCATTAAGTCGATCATAGCTTCGTAACTTAGAATTTCTTCCCATGAAATATCGGGATAATCAGCCATTTGAGCTAACATTAAGCCTCTTGCCAAATCAATTTCATTCGGAGGAAGTTGCCTAACCTCTAATTCGCTTTTTGCTAAATGTCCTGCCAATTTTCTATTTGGTAGATAAGAAGCTGCTTTGCTAATAAGAACGAGTTCTGAAGGTTTTAAGAGGGAAATCCTCTCTTGGTGCCCTTTAGAGATTAGACCAATCAACCCTTGAACAAAATCAGGGGAAAGTTGGGGGACATGCGCAACATTGGGCTCATCATCTTTCGAAATGAGTTGCCAAGCATAGTTTAGAGATTGCTTGCCCTCATCACTCTCTGGATAAAGCTCATAAAAAGCAAGATGCTGGGGGATAGAATTTGGATCTAAGCTATTGAATAAAACGCGCAGATTGGCGGGAGAGACGGTCGCTGCCATAAAAATAAGGGCAGCAATTAGCAAAATTTTCTTCATGTGATCAGCTTTCTCATTGTCTGCTTAAATTCTTCGTGTTGGATGATATCTTCTAAATAGGGTTTATAGCGATATGTCCAGTTACGATCAGAGATTATACCAGGAATGTTAATTCTTTCATCAGAAGGATTTGGCCAGCTAAATTCTGGAAATAAAGCTAAATATTCTTGAAGGAGGTTAATGTGGAAAAGGCTGTTCGAGAGATGGCTTTCTTTCAAAATAGCTTCGTGGTGTTCCCGAGAGAGAATAGGGGAGTATTCCCACTTCATGAATTTTGCAAAATCTTTAGCATCTTTAGGACTATTTTTCCACCATAAGTTAAGAGGCTCTGAGTCATGCGTAGAAACAGTCGTCATACTCGTTTTTTCGTAATCCTTTGGATTAATGAAGCAATCGTTTTTACCCCAATATCTTTCCCATCTCATAACTTTTGTTCCCGGAATGCCTAACTTTCTCATGGAAGCCCGTATTTCTTCCGATAAAACACCGAGATCCTCTCCAATAGGGAGCATGGCGGGAGCACTTTTGATCATCATTTTTAAAAGCATCTCTCCTTGTGGAAGCCAGTCTTTAAGATCCTTAGGAATAAACTCTCCTTCAATAGCTGGCTTTCCTCTCTTTACGGCCCAAATGCGATAAAAACCAACAATATGGTCAATGCGATAGATATGGTACAGGCGGGAGGCGACAGACATTCTCTCTTTCCACCAGCGAAATCCATCCTTTTCATGTTCTTTATAGTTATACAAAGGGAATCCCCAGTTTTGCCCTTCTTCATTATAAAAATCTGGCGGCGCGCCTGCTGCATGGGTAAGGTCAAAAAGATGCGTTTCGTACCAAACATCTGCACTATCTGGGCTGATTAAAATGGGGATATCACCCTTTAGCAAGATATTGTTTTGCACGGCGCATTTGCGCACCTCTTCCATTTGAGAAAAGCAGAGATACTGCAGGAAAAGATGAAAATGCACATTTCTAAAGTCATGTTTGTTATTATCGATTTTAGGCCAGTCTTGCCAGCTGCTCCAACAATAGTGTGTTTTGAAGTATTTGAAGAGGCTATAAGCAAGTAGCCAGGGATTTTCTTTTAGGAAATTTTGATACCTATCAGTTGAATAGGCGGTATCGAATTCGTTGTCGAAATAATAGCGGAGAAAAGATTCTTTTCTATTTAAGACGCTTAGGTAATCGACGCGTTGTGTGTCATTGAGTTCCTGGAATTCTCCGAGTCTTGAGAGAAGTTCAGGATAGCATTCCAAATTAGGCAATGCATAAAGGCTGATATAAATAGGATGTAGGGCTTTTGCTGAAAGGGCATTGTAGGGACTTAGATCGAGCCCTGTATCGTTAATAGGGAGGAGTTGAATGACATCAAATCCAATTTCTGAACACCATGAAATAAGAGGGAGTAAATCAAGATATTCACCAATTCCCGAACTTAAGCGTGTTCTTAAGGAAGATAAAGGGGTGTCGATGCCATGATGGTTTTTTATTTGTACAGATTGCCAATTGGCTCCACAAATGGTCTCTAAAAGGGGTATGTTTGCCATAGATGGCATACTAGCATACACTCCTTTTAACAAGAATAGATGTAAAAATTTATTTTAATCCAAACATGCCACTTCCTCGAGAACTGAGCGTTCCGTAGCGGCTAGGAATGTCATTTTTGGAAATAGCTCCGATCCAGGACTTTGCTTTTTCCACAAATGGAGTGAGAGCTGAAGCAATCTTTTCACCCGTTAAGTTTTTTACTGGAAAGCTAAGAGTGAGAATCAGATGATCAGTACGCTGGCTGTACGCAAAGTCTCCGAACCTCGGTTGGGGCATGCCATTTGAAATGAGGGCTTCGCGAAAAACATTCTCTCGGTAGCGACCCCTAGCAACTTCTCCAAGGTCACACCCAAGGAGAAGGAAGGCTTCTGATCGATCTAGTTCTATTTGAACAGATGGACCATTAGGAAACTTTATCAGACAGGAATTATTTTTGTCAGGTTGCAAGTAGGGAATTCTCATTACTTTGCCTAATTCCTGTAACAGAGAACCGAAAGCATCAGTGACCATAATTTACCTACCTTGAGCTATTGTTTGTTTGCGGCTGTTCATTATCTATCTCATTTTCTTCTAATTCTTCTAACTCATCTTCTAAAGCTTCCAGTGCATCTAAAACAGCGAGATAAAGTTCATCACGATGTTGAAAAGTTTTGAGAATTTTTTCTACAGCCACTTCTCGGACCGCATCTCTAAATTGGTTAAGTGCAATAATTTTTCCTATTACAGTATTTTCCAGCCCTAGGCGAAAAGATCTTTGCAGAACTTTATCGGCTGAAGGATACCTTTCTGCGGCTAAAGACATAAACTCTTTTGTCATCGATTCAAAGGAGAGGTTTTGAGGAAAATCCAACTCGTTATTTTCAAAAAGGGTTTGCATAGCAGGCATTCGCCCTTTGAAGTAGCGATAAACGCCAAGGATTGCCTGTAAGGAACGCGTTTCCGTAAAAAGGCGATGAAGTTGGCCTCGATCAATAGACGGTCCTTTTGCTTTCATGTCTGCTCCAAGGGAGTGAAGCAGAAAGTCGATGACTTTTTTTAAGTCTTTATAGGTGTATTTTTGTGAAAGTTCTTCATATAAAACGGTTGAGTCTCTGGGATTTCCGGTAATGTCGCGATACATATCCCGCATGGAAGTAGGGGTGCCTAAACCCCTTTCCGAGGCTTGTCTCGCTTGCAGGTTGATATTGCGCCCTGCTGCAATTTCCCTGCCTCTTTCCTCGTTAAGCTCTTGCTTGACTTCTAAAAGCTTACGAGCAAGTTCTCCATCCGAGGTTTCGATCAAGTATTCTAAAGCCTCATCGGCTAAAGAAACGTCGGAGTAAAACTCGAGAAGTTTTTGGAGAATCTCTTCTTTCGTGTCTGTAGGTTTGATGGATTCTCTTAAAAGAACTAAGACATTGGCTTTAAGTTCAGGATTCCGTCGTTGGAATTGATCAGCCATATCTTTAAGTAGTTGGAGGGGAAGAAGCCTTTCTTCCTTACCTTTTGACTCCAACATTTTTTGAATACGCGATTTCTGCGCTTTAATGGGTTTTTCTTTTTTTAAAGCGCGCGCCATGGGGTTGACAGTTTCTTGCTGCTGGTTTTTGAACGCGTCAATTGAAGACTGCTGTTCTGCTTGAAGCTCCTGCTCTTTGTCTTTCCCAACACTCATCATGCCCGCAATGATTTCATTGGAGGGGCTATTGCCGATATTAAGATCCGCCATCTTTTAGACCTCACCTAACATTTAAGAACTTAGCTAGCAAGCCAAGATTCTAGTTTTTTTTAAGAAATTTGAATCCTCCCCAATGGTTGGATCCTTATTTCAGGTACAATTTCTTGATAAGAAACAATTGAAATATCTGTAAATTCCATCTCAATTAATTTACGGACAAATCTCCTCACGTCAATGGCTGTCAAAATGACGGGAGGTTGTCCTCCAGGGGGCGGTGGAGCAACTGTTGTTCTCACTCCCTGAAGAATAAGTTGAACGGAGTCAGGATCTAGTGCCAAATAAGATCCCGCCGAAGTCTGTTTAATGGCGCCTCGCACCATGTCTTCAATCTCAGGATCTAGGATATAGACGGATAAAACGGATTGTCCAAGGGAGTATTTGTAACTGATGTAACGCTTAAGCGACGATCTAACATACTCTGTTAATAAGACTGTGTCTTTTTCTGTCTGTGCCCACTCACTTAAGGATTCAAGAATTGTACGCAAGTCCTTGATAGAAACTTGTTCTTGAATAAGGCGTTTAAAAATGTCCGTCATTTTCTGTAAGGGAATAAGGCGCGTCACTTCTTTGATTAGATCGGGGAAAGACTTTTCAACAAATTCAAGCATTGATTTGACTTCTTGGATCCCTACAAATTCATTAGCATAGTGTCTGAAGAAGTAAGATAGATGTAAAATGATAACCTCAAGTGAGCTCCAGTACTTGATTCCAGCTTTTTCGAGAAGTTCCTTATTTTTAGACTCTACCCACATTGAGGGTAGGCCAAGAGAATTTTTGTAAGTCGTAAAAGGAAGATTGTAACGCCTTAGGTTTTCCTCGGATTCGTTTGTTAATACAAAGCCTTCCAAAATTTTTCCGCGAACGATAGGGACTTCATTCAAGTGGACCGAATATTCATCTTTTTCAAGGATCGGCGAATCCGTTCGTACGTGGACTCCCGGAAAACGCACGCCTAAGTCAGCATAAAGAGCTTGTCTCATCCTTGGAATCATCTGATCAATAAAACCTTGTCCTCGTGGAGCTTTTTGAATTTCTTGGCTTATACCTGTTCCGCATTCAAGCACGACAGGTAGCGTTAAAGCATAGCTATCAATACCTCCACCGCTGATGACTTTGTGTCCCTTTACACCTGTATCAATTGATGATTCCCCACCGGCTGGTGCTATTGTTCCCGCCGCGGCTCCTCCACTCCGCTCCATTCTTTGCTCTGCGGTTGTCCACAGGGCGTAACCGATTAATCCAAGAGCTGAAGATATAATCATAAAAGGAGCTGTTGGGAATCCTGGAAGCAGGCCCATGCCCATTAGGAATGCAGCGGCAATGAGTAGAGCTTTTGGCTGTTTTAGTAATTGGCCCGAAATCTCACTACCTAGATTAGTATCGCCTTTTTCTGATGACACGCGTGTTGTCACAATCCCGGCTGCAATCGAAATCAATAAAGCAGGAATCTGAGAGACTAAGCCGTCACCAATGGATAATAAGGCGTAGATTTGGGCGGAGTCCATCGCTGTCATTCCATTCATCGTCATTCCAATGGCAATCCCACCGGCAACGTTGATTAATGTAATTACAATTCCAGCGATTGCATCCCCCTTAACAAACTTCATCGCACCATCCATGGCGCCGTACAGCTGACTTTCTTTTTGAATCATCAAGCGCTTCTCTCGAGCTTGATTAGAATCAATCATCCCTGCCCTTAAGTCAGCATCAATACTCATTTGCTTACCTGGCATCGCATCTAGCGTAAAACGAGCTGCTACTTCTGCAACCCGTTCGGAACCTTTTGTAATCACGATGAACTGCACAAGGGTGATGATTAAGAAAATTACGCCACCGACGATGAAGTTTCCTCCCACAACGAAGTTACCGAACTGAAAAATAATGTCTCCTGCATTGGCCTGAAGAAGAATTTGGCGTGTCGAGGCGATGTTTAAGCCGAGGCGATAGAGCGTTGTAATTAATAAAAGTGAGGGGAAAATAGAGAGATGGATTGCACTTGGAATATAAAGAGCCACCATCAGTAATGCAACAGAAATGCTCAGATTAAGCGCGATTAAATAGTCGATAACATGAGGATTGAGGGGGATAATAATCATCGCTAAGATCGCAATGATTAAGACAGCTAAAGCGACATCGGAAGAGCGCGAAATATTCTCTAAAGATCTCTCTCCACCTAATCTGACTGTAATGCCGTCAAGGATTTTTTTGAGGAATTTAATCATTGTTTATATTGCTCCGAAAACATTATTCGTCATTTTTTTCTGAATAGTCATAAGGTTCATCAGATTGCAGAGAAGCAATCCAGCGCAGAATTTCTGCAACAGCTTCGTAGCTATCTTCAGGGATAAATTCATAAAGTTCTCCCTGGTCCCATAATTTATGGGCTAATTTTATATTTCTTACCACAGGAATTCCAAATTCATCCGCCATCTTGATCATTCGTTCAGCAAGAGCATCCTGTCCCATAGCTAAAATGTAGGGGGCAGCATCTATTCCTTTTGCATACCCAATGGCTATGGCTAAGTGGGTCGGATTTGTAACAACAGCGGAAGCTTTTTTTAAACCCCCAGCAGGTCCCTGTTCATAAGCCATCTCCTGGGCAATTTGCCGCCTTTTCCCCTTGATTTGTGGATCTCCTTCCGTATTCTTATATTCCTGTTTAACTTCAAATTTTTCCATCATCATTTCTTTAGAAAAGGACATTTTTTGATAAGCAAAGTCCAGCACTGCAACAACAAGAAAGAAAAGCCCAACTTTAATAACCACTTCTAATAAAAACTTATAAAAAATTAACAAAGCAGAAGCCATAGGCATGGAAACTGCAGTGATGAGTACGGGAATACTGCTATACATCACACCATAAATCAGATAGGCAGCAACAAAAACTTTTAAAAGCGATTTAACCAATTCAACAAGTGTCTTTAATTTAAATTTAGCTTTTAAATTTTCAACAGGATTGAATTTTTTAATATCAAACTTAAAGACTTCTGTTGAGAAGACAGGACCTACGGCCAAGAAATTGACAATCACCCCAATCGCTGATACGATGAGGAGGGCCGGCATGCTTGCTAAGAAAATAATTCTAAATGATTCATAAAATAAAGCGCCTATAGTGATTCCAATATTTCCTTCAGGGATTTTTTTAAAAACAGTGACAATAAAATCTCCTAAATAATGGTAAAGTGTCGTACTTAACCCAAGGATAACCCAAATGGAAACGATAAAGGTGAAAGCAGCTGGTAAATCTTGAGATTTAGCTACTTGCCCTTTTTTCCTCGCATCACGGAGTTTTTTAGGAGTCGCTTTCTCGGTTTTTTCGCCCATAAAAAATCACATAGTTAATATTTAAATACTATCTATTTTAAGTATAACTGTGCATTTTAAAGACTGTCAAGAATTAAATAAAATTTTATAATAGTAAAAAATTAATATTTTCTGTATAAACAGTAAAAAATTTGATTTTTAAGATGATCACATCAATTAAAAATGCCTTTAATTCTTGTTTAAATAGTTTTTCTTGCAGAAAAAACAAGAACCTCATCAGTAGAATTGGGGTTCTTTTCCAAGAAGCTTCTTATACGAAGGAGCAACAGAAACTGATAGAAAAACGCCTTCCTTTTCTGATCAAAAGGAACTTAAAAATCTACGGGTTTCCTCCAGATCAATCTAAACTAAATCACTTCATAGAGAAGATCAAGAAAGACATCATTCAGTTAGGTTCTCCTACTGGCCAATGTAGCTTAGGAAAAGTTGCTCCTGAGATTCAAATTCTTCGCCAAAGACTTCTGGAAGGCAACTTCCATGGCGGAAAGTTTTTAAATAAATCGGTGTTTAAAGCTTTTTTTAGGAAGGATGAGGCTCTCCTTGCTGGTGTGAGGGAACATTTTCAAGCGATTTTAGATAGGATCGGTGAACGGGCATCAAAGCTGCCTCAACAAGAATACTCCTCTATTGAAGTTCTCATTGGCAGTGTGCTCTCCTTTGTTACTTATTTTAACCTACAAAACAACGATGAATTACGAGTCCCTCAGCTTATCGAGGGAGAATGGAAATCTGTTTCTTATAGAGTTGAAAGAATCGAGCTTACACCGAGCTGGATGGGATCTCCTATGACCGCATTTGGGCTAACCTCGTCAAGCGAGCTTGTAGCTCCTTTGCTTCTAATGAAAGGGACAACGTACCCTGCTGATGATGGATTTGCCCTTTCTCTCCTTAGTGACATCAATTTAGGATGCACTCCTGGAACTTTCGCATTTTATCTTGCGAAAAATAAACTGCGCGGTTGGCTAAAAAATGCCGCAGCTTACAGGAAAGCAAAAGTTTATGGACAGAGCCTTGGAGGCAGCCTAACACTTCTTATCGCTTCTCATTTCTCAAAGTATTTGGATGATGCCTGTGCCTACTCGTCAACAGCACTTATGCCTCATGACTTGCGAAAGTGGAAGAAAAAATCGTTAAGGAATCCAGCCGCTTACATGCCAAATGTGAAGATATTTTGTCAGGAAAATGACCTTGTGTCTCTTGCTGGTTTTAGCTGGGCAAAGGAATGGGAAGTGTATCGAGTTTATGCTCAAAGAGAATACAATTTTATCCATGCGCATGTACAAACATTTCTTTTTCATAGTGTTCATTTGATGGAGAAAGTCGATCTAAAAAGAGAACTGAGAAAGCCTTCTAGAATAATTATTGCGACTCTACATTTAATCTGTTCGGTTCCGCTTTTTATCATCTCCTTACAATTTTATGCCCTCTATCTTTTAATCCGCAAGGCAGGAAAGATCATTCAAACCTCTAGAGTCCATGGCTTCCTATCTCTTGCTTTAGACCCGACTTAAGTGTGTTCTATAGAGAGGCAAGTAAAAGTTCATCAACGAGCAGCCGTCATTGCAGCCGAATTGCGAAACAAGACAAATTTGAGTGAAGCAATGGTAGTCTTTAGAGCAAAGGAGATGACATAAAGGATTCGATGAGGTAAAATGCTATAGAATTTTTAGGGAGTTATTTCAATGCCTGGTCTAGCCTGTGGGATCGTCGGTTTACCGAATGTAGGAAAATCGACACTTTTTAATGCACTGACATCGAATAAAGCTGAAGCTTCAAATTACCCTTTTTGTACGATTGATCCGAATGTCGGGGTTGTTGAGGTGATCGATGAACGATTAAAGGTGCTAAGTGATCTTTCTCAGAGTAAAAAAATTATCTACGCGACAATGGAGTTTGTGGATATCGCAGGCCTGGTTGCTGGAGCCTCTCAAGGGGAGGGGTTAGGAAATAAATTTCTTGCTAATATCCGTGAAACGGATGCAATTGTGCATGTTGTCCGTTGTTTTGAATCGACCGATATTGTTCACGTCGCAGGAAAGGTAGACCCTATTAAGGACATTGAAGTCATTAATCTCGAATTACAGTACTCTGATTTACAAACTGCAGAAAATGTGTATAGTCGACTTGAAAAACAAGCTAAAAGTAAAAAAGAGCTTATCCCTCTTTTAGATTGCCTTAAAAAAATTCAGCTACACCTTAATGAAGGGAGACCTGTCCGCTCTTTAGAGTTGACTGATGAAGAGAAAGAGCTGATCAAGCCTTACCCTTTTTTAACAGCCAAAAAAGTTCTTTACGTTGCCAACGTAGATGATAGCGATCTTCCCTCCATGGAAAATGCCTTCGTCCAAAAAGTGAGAGAGTATGCTTTAAATGAAGGCAATAGCATGATTACAATTTGCGCAAAAATTGAAGAGGAGATTGCTCAACTCGACATGGCAGATCGTTTACAATTCCTGGAGAGCATGGGGTTAAACGAAACAGGATTAAATCGCCTGATAAAAACATCGTTTAACATGCTCGATCTCATTACCTATCTAACTACAGGAGAAATGGAGACTAGAGCTTGGACCATTGCCAAAGGGACAAAGGCTCCTCAGGCTGCAGGAAAAATTCACTCAGATATTGAAGAGGGGTTTGTGCGTGCAGAGGTAATCGCTTTTGAAGATATGGTAAAGTACCAAGGACGAGCAGGTGTCAAGGAGGCAGGAAAAATGCGCGCTGAAGGACGTGACTACGTTGTTCAGGATGGTGATATTATGAATTTCTTACACAATAAAAGATCATGACACATACTCTCTTCGTTTCCTGTGCTTCCTATGTAGAACCTTTTTTAAAACAAGAGCTTGTGCAGTTGGGATATCCTGATGTCAAGGAGACCTATCGCGGAGTTTTTGTCAACGAGGTTTCATTTGATGCAGTTTACCATATCAATTACTGTTCTAGGCTAGCTAGCAGGGTGTTTCTTCCTATTAAAAAGTTCTTTTGCTCCAATCGCCAGGATTTATATGAAAATGTTTATGATCTTTCTTGGAAGCAATACTTTAGAAAGGCGCATTCTTTTGCGATTGATGCTACCGTAGATCCCAAGGTTTTTAGAAGCAGCCTTTTTGCAGCACAGATCGTAAAGGATGCTATCTGTGATCAGTTACGTGAAGAGACTGGCAAGCGTCCTAATGTTTCTCCCTATGAGCCGGATGTTCAACTGAATTTATTCATGCAGGGCAATAAGGCCATTTTAAGTTTTGATACCTCAGGTTCTGCTCTGCATAAAAGAGAATACCGCCAAGAAAGTGGGGAAGCTCCTCTTCAAGAAACACTAGCTGCCGCTTTACTGACCATTGCTAAGTTCCAAGGAGATGAAATTGTGTATGATCCTTGCTGTGGATCGGGGACCTTGCTAATTGAAGCTGCTCTAATGGCCTCCAATACGCCAGCACAGTTTTTTAGAAAGAAATTTGGATTTATGAATTTACCGGAGTTTTCAGAGCAGGCATGGTTAAAAATTAAAAACCAAAAAGATTCTGAAAGAAAAACATTATCTGCGGGACATTTTTTTGGCACCGAAATTAATCGCAATGCTTACCGCATTTGCCAGGCTAATTTAAGAGCTGTAAATCTTCACCGGGAAATTCAAATTATTCAAAGTGATTTTAGAGAAGTAGATTTGCCTACTGCTCCAAACTTTATTATCTGCAATCCGCCTTATGGAAATCGTTTAAACGAAGATCCCTCCCTTGTAGGTCTCTACCGTGCATTAGGGGATCTGATGAAACGTAAAGCAGCAAAGCCTGCTCGAGGATTTGTCTTTACGGGTAACCTTGAGCTTGCCAAAGAGGTAGGTTTGGCTCCAAAACAGCGCCATGTTCTGTTAAATGGTGGGATTGAATCGCGCTTGCTCGAGTTTGATCTGTACTAGGCGTTGTTAACTGAAAAATAGCCTTTGCTTCTTAATCTTTAAAAGAATATTTTGAAGCATTATGCGTTTACCCACCCTCTTACCTGAAGATCTTTCTTTCGTTCAAGATAGCGCAAGTGACTTAGAGTTATATGAGCGATTGCTAAAAAATACTGAGCAGCTCATTCGCTTTTTTTCTGCTGCGGTAGATGATGAAACGTGGACTGAACAGCATCAAGATTTTATTAAACGCACCCTTCACTGGTTCACAAACCAATTCTTTTTAGGGAGGTTAGATTGGCGCTACGCACTAACGGTATCGCAATCCATTTATGCTCACCCCTATACTTTAGCCCCGCTCTATCCACGCAATATTTCGATAAAGACACAGGGTAAGCTTTTCCCCATCAACTCACTTCTGCTAGGAGTGCAGTCTTTCTATCTTTATCATATGATTTTGAAACAATGTCGTGATAAAGGAAGCAAGGTTTTAAAATTGTCAATTGAAGAAAAAGATATTGCATTTGTTATAGAGTATTTAGAGCGTGGGCGATTGGATTACTTATGGAAATTAGAAAAAAATGAAATTATTTCCTTACTAGACATGGCTGGAAAATTATATCTTGATCCACTATCTTTTGAATGCCAAAGTATACTCCAGCGCTATATCACTTCAGATAATGTTCTAGAAACCCTTATTCTTGCTCATCAAAAGCATTGGTATGTTCTAAAGGAAAAAAGTATTGAGTACTGCAATCAATTAGATTGGGGAGTCACTTTATATGCCATGGATCAGGATTTGGGTTTTGAGTTCCATGAATTCACTGATCAAACCGAGGAAATATTCAGCAAGCTAAATTCTTTGATCACACATTTAACTGTTAGTGGTTTTTTAAGTTTAGAGCCATCCTTTGCTAAAGTCTTACAACTTTGCCCTAAACTCATTAGCTTAAACTTGAGTGGAAGTGAAAAAATAAGTCCTTACTTGGAGGCAGTTCCTAAAAAAGTCAAAGAACTTATTTTGGCTCGTTGTATATGGTTAAAGGACCAAACAATGCTGGCCTTAATCGATCATTTTTTACAAATTAGCCATTTAAATTTATCTCAAAATACAAATTTAACCTATCTAAGCTTGGGTGAAATCAAAAAACTATTCGATCTCAAATCTCTTAGCCTGGCATCATGTCACCAGATCGGGGACCGCGAACTTTCTCTGATTTTACAGTCTGCTTCCCAATTAAGAGAGGTAGATCTATCTAATTGTAGATCAATCACAGAAGCTGGATTCCTTGAGCTTGCTCAGATTCTTATCCGTTTAAATAAAATTAATGTTTCTCGCACATTTATGACTGACACATGCTTGGTAGAGCTGGCTAATCGAGCGCAATTTATTGAATATGCAGACTTTTCTAGATGTAGCGCCATTACTGAACGCGGAGTGTATCATTTTGTCAAAGCGGAGGCTAACCTCAAGGAAATTTATCTTGCCGATTGTCGATTAGCAGAAGAGAGTCTTCGCCTATTAAAAGAAAACTACCCAAAGTTAAAGATCATAGATCTTCCTTAAATGTCCCTTGCTACCAATATTCTCTATCATAGATCCCTTTTCAGGAAAGTCTTTGAGTTTTGCAAAAAAAATTTGCTTTCCTCAAGATATCCTAAGTTATGATCAATGCCACCCACATAGGATACTTAAGCGAACTTAATTCCATTTTTTATAAAGGTGGGAGTCAGTTCATTTTTGAATCCTTGATCGCTCTTTTAAATAAATTTTATTGACGCGATTTTGGTCTTGGCGAGGTAGTTAAGAGGATTGGGAGATTAGCTAAAAACTTGAGATACGTGGGACATCCCGGCTTTAAATATCTTGGCCAAAGAGGTTCAAAAAAAACTCCTGTTCTTGCTGTCTTTTATCATTAGACAATGCTTTGGGAGGAAAAACAAAGAGCCTGGTGACTAACTTGATTTTTTCTAGAAGGGACTTCATTTTGGGGGCAATGGGAAGAACATGAATATGAAAGTGGTTAACACTTTGCAGTGCAGGTCCATTCTTTTCGTATTGAAAGTCTTCAATTTCAGGTCCGAACCGTTCTTTAAAAACGCAGTGTATCTTTTTTTCTATAGCATAAAGTTCATTGTGTTCATCCCAGCTTAGTTCATGTCTTGTCACGTGATGTTCAATAGGAACAATGAGTAAATGACCTTCAACCACGGGTTTATAATCTACTAAAACTCTCCAATAGGTTCCCCGATACACTTCTTGGTTATTTAAGATCGCTTCATTACAAAATGGACAAAATTCTTCTCCACAAAGTAAGGTAATCCAACTGAATACTAAAAATAGAAAAAATTTATGGTGCATACTTTAGGATTTTTTTGGCTAAAAGAATATCTTTCTGGATTTGATCTTTTAATAGCTCGACCGTTTCAAATCTTTTTTCGGGGCGGATAAGTTCATGAAAAATGACTTCGGCAAAATGACCGTAATAATCTTTATCTGTATCAAATAGATGCACTTCTAAAAGCGGTTTGTGATCATTGCGAACCGTAGGGGCAAATCCCAGGTTAGCAATCCCCAATTTTTTTTGGTTATCTATGATGGCTGTAACGGCATATACACCAAATCCTGGGTGGCAGAGTGTGCAAATCTCCATGTTGGCAGTGGGAAACCCAATATTTTTTCCTTTTCCATACCCAGTTTTGATGGGAGCATAGATAGAGTAGGGACGACCTAAAAAGGTTTCAGCCTTTTTAAGGTCGTTTTCTTGAACACATTTTCTTATTGCAGAGCTGGAGATAATTTCACCAGATTTCAATGTAACAGGGGGGAGATACTCAACAATAAAATGCATTTTACTCGCTAAGTAGTGAATCCAATCGCGGTCCCCCTGGCGGGCCTTACCTAATTTTGCATCATAACCTAAAATAAGATAGCGAAAGGGTTGTACTTGCATAACACTAGAGAGAAATTCTTCAGCGGACTGATTCGCAAACTTTTCATCAAAATCAAGCATGTAAATTTTTTCAAGATCATTTCTTTTAAGAAGCTCGAGTTTATGCTCTGCTGAAGTGAGCAGGGGCAGGGGATGGTTAGGTGAAAAAATCGTAGAAGGATGATTTTTGAAAGTGATTGCAGCCGGGATCAGGGAATGGCATCGAGCAAGGTCCGAAATTTGTTTTAGAATGGCTTGGTGGCCAAGATGAACGCCGTCAAAATTCCCAACCGTCAAGACTGCTTGCTGGCTAGATTGTGATTGTGGATCTAAGGAATAGTGTACTGGCATTTTTTTAAAGCTGCATAAACTTGTGCGCGTGCTAAGTCAGTCGCATCATGATCAAAAAGTAGATTACCGTCAATGCAATCTTCTAAAAAATAGGAACCGCTTTTTGTTCTTTCTAAGCGGCTTAAAAATGCACCGCAGCCAAGCATTGCTCCAAGATCATGTGCTATGCTACGAATATAAGTTCCTTTTGAACATTTTATTTCTAAAATGACTTTAGGATAAGAATATTCTACCAGTAGTGTTTCAGCACAAATTTTAACGGGTTCTCTTTCAACTATCTTCCCTCTACGAGCCAAGTCACAAAGTTTTTGACCGTTAACCTTCTTGGCTGAAAACATGGGTGGTACTTGTAAAAATTCACCTTGAAATCGCTCTAGAGCCTTTTTCAAATCATCTAAAGTAGGGCATAGATTAGAAACACTTAATTCAACACCTTCCGCATCATAGGAATCTGTTGTTTTTCCAAGAGTTATTTCTGCAAGATATTCTTTATTCTGAACAAGAAGTTGAGAAGAAAGTCGAGTATAGTTTTTACCTACCATTAAAATCATAACGCCTGTTGCAAGCGGGTCTAAAGTCCCTGCGTGACCAATCGTTTTGATTTTTAAAATGCGGCGCAAAGCGCTGATAAGGCTAAAGGAAGTTTTACCCTTAGGTTTATTAACAAGCAGAATGCCTTCACAAGGTGTCATGTTTAACTTAAATCGTTTTCTTGGGAATCTGGATCCCTAGATTTTCTTTCATCAGAGATCGTATGCAGGAGCTGTTCGATGCGCATTTGTTTTTCAATGCTATCATCGAGGATAAAGGTTAGAGCGGGAAAGTAGCGAAGCGTTATTTTTTTTGAAGAATTGACAGCTATAAACCCAGCGGCAGAATTTAATGCCGCTAAGGTTTCTTGCTTTTCTGTTTCTGAGCCAATAACGCTAATATAAACTTTCGCATAGTGTAGGTCTGCAGTGATATCGACACGTATAACGGTAATAAACTCATTGACATGAGGATTTTTCACCTGTTTTCTTATTACTTCCGAGATGACCTCTTTTAAGAGTGAATTAAGGCGGTCTACACGTTTTTTAGCCATACTAAACTCTCATTACCTTATAGTTCTTGTGTGAGGTAAGTGATTTCATAGGCCTCTAAAATGTCGTCTTCCTTCAGCTCATGAAAACCGGAAAGCAGAATACCACATTCCACACCTTTTTGAACTTCCCTAACATCTTCTTTGACTCTCTTAAGAGATGATATCGAGCCTGTCCAGACCACAGCACCTTCTCGTCTTAAGCGCATTAAATTATTCCGGTGAATGCTTCCCTCGATCACTTGGCATCCAGCAATTACTCCTACTTGGGAGGATTTGAAGGTCGCTTTGACAAGGGCCTTCCCTTTCTCAGTTTCTTGAGGGATTTTGTCCAGCAAGCCTGCCATCAAAGCTTTTGCATCATCAATAGCGTGGTAAATAATATCGTGGATTCTTACCTGTACTCCCAGCTCCTTAACGAGAGAATCTGCATGCGACTCTAGCTGAGTGTGGAAACCAATAATAACCGCTTTAGAAGCTGCAGCTAGCTGCACGTCAGATTCTGAAATTTCGCCAACGCCAGTAAAGATAATATTCAAATCAGCTTTATCTGAATTGATTTTCTGTAAAGCGACCTTTAAAGCCTCCAGGGATCCTTGAACGTCAGCTCTTAGGACTACGTTAAGGATTTTTTTGCCTGATTCTGAGGCCTGCATCATATTATCTATAGTTAATTTCTTCTTGCTTTGCAAGTTAGTTTGGCGATGGCCAATTAAACGTGCTTCTGAAATTTCCCTAGCTTCCTTTTCGTTCTTTACAGAAATAAACTCTTGACCCGCTTCCGGTAGACCAGAGAGACCGGTAATTTCAACAGGTGTTGCAGGCCCAGCTTCTGTCATAGGACGGCCATGCTCATCTCTCATTGTTTTAATTCTACCGAAGTAATGTTCAAAAACAACTGAATCACCAAGCTTTAGGGTTCCATTTTGCACTAAAACAGTAGCTGCTGCACCAAGACCTTTATGAAGTTCAGATTCAATGACATTGCCACGTGCTCTTACATGGGGGTTGGCTCTAAGCTCGAGGATTTCTGCTTGTAAGGCCAACATTTCCAGCAATTCTTTAATACCATCCCCCGAAACCGCGGAACAGTTAATCGTAATGGTTTGCCCACCCCAAGCTTCTGGTAGGAGCTCGTGTTCTGAAAGCTGGCGATACACAACTTCAGGGTTAAAGTTAGGTTTATCTGACTTATTGATTGCAACAACAATTGTTACCTTAGCAGCTTTCGCATGCTGTATGGCTTCAACAGTCTGTTGGCGAATCCCCTCGTCCCCAGCAACAACTAAGACAACAATATCCGTAACGTCTGCCCCTCTTGCACGCATTGCTGAAAAGGCTTCGTGACCTGGGGTATCTAACACAGTTATATCCCCAACAGGGGTATGGCAACGAAAGGCCCCAATGTGCTGAGTAATAGCTCCTGCTTCACCGGCAACACGATTACTTTTTCTAATCGCATCAATAAGGCTCGTTTTCCCGTGGTCAACGTGGCCCATAAAGGCAACGATAGGCGGCCTAGTAATGAGTTGGGATGGGTCGCTACACTCGACTTCTTCTCGAATCGTTTTGTCTGTAATACGAATTCTTTCCTGTTCTGACCTGTCGATAGTAATTTCACAGCCAAATTCGTGCCCTAGCAGCTGTACAATCGTTTCATCTTCTAAAATGTCGTTTAATGTAACAATCGTTCCTTGCAAAAAGAGCTTGCCTACTAATTCAGAAGCCTTCAGCTTCATTTCAGAGGCTAAGTCTTTAAGGATAATTGGTAAGCGAATTTTAAGCGCTGATGGACGGATTGTTTCTTCTTTAACCGGTCTATAGTATTTGTTAGATCTCTTTTTTCGCCACTCTTGCTCATCTTCACTCGCTCTTAATCCCTGACGATCTCTTGCGTCAAAACGTGAGCTCTCGCTCTTTTTGGCAGGTTTAAGATCTTTAAACTCGCGAAACTTAGCACCCTTCGCTCCTTTCTTAGCTTTGGCTTCTTCAGACTCCTCTGATGGAGATGCCCCTTTACTATCAGGGACCTTCGCCTTTTTCAATCGATCCTCATCAGCAGTTTGCGCTGGTTGTGGTCTCTGCCCAGAATAAGGAGGTGCTTTACGTAGTTCTTCTTTAGGTTGTGGCTTTGGTCGCGGAGGTGGTAAAAGGTCTTTAATGTGTCTACCGGTTGGACCAAGCTTTTCCTTAGGAGGAAGAAACCTTGGAGGTGGTGTTGGTTGTCTGAGTTCAAGACGAGGCCTTAAGGGGGGAGAGGAAATTTCCTGTTCCACGGAGCGCACTGTTTCTTGAGCGGGCTCTGTAACCTTCGCTTCTTTAGTGGATTGAAGGGCTTCTTCTTGTTTAACTTCTGCTTCAGGTATTTTTTCCATAGAGTCTTCTGTGATTGGCAAATGTTCTTCTGGGCTTTCTTCAGCAGCTGTAACGCTGATTAATTGTTCAGCGGTTTCTTCAGAACTTACAGGCTCTATGATTTCAATCTCTTCTTCATTCTCTAAATGAGAATCGGCATATTGTGATTCTGCAAAGGCTGACCTGGATCTTGCTTTTCGTGGAGTTACAGGTTCTTCTTTTCGCTCTTCAGCTAGTTTTTTTTCAACGCGCAGCTTATCTTCCTTAGATGTTGCTTTAGAAGATTCCTTTTCGGCAACCTCTTTTTCCGCAATTTCATCACCGGCCTTCTTTTTAGAAAGCTTTGATTTAATGCCATCAAGGTTGATCGCTTGAGCTATTTGCGCGTTTTTAATGTTAAGTTTTAAATTTTTTGCCAATTTTATATCCTTTGCTTTCTAATTTGCTCCAAGATCTTATCTGCCGTATCCAAACTGATACCAGGAATAGTGGCTAATTTTTCAGCAGATGCCATTAAGAGGGATCTTGGCGTCGAGTAACCTTCAGCAACAAGATGCTCAAAAATTAAATGATTAATCCCATCGATATTCTTCAATGGTTCATCAAGAGTTGGGTCTTCTGAGGATGCGAGTTCTGTTCTTTGAATTGCCATTGCTTTGTTGTAGTCTGTCATACGTTGGACTTCTAAGTCATAGCCGATCAATTGTCCATTTAATCTTGCGTTCATTCCTCGTTTCCCAATAACTGCAGCAAAATCTTGATCGTCTACTACAATAGATATGGTACTATCTTCTGAATTGATGCTTATCTTGCGAATTTCAATAGGAGATAAAGCATTTTGTAATAACTCTATAGGATCTTGGGCAAAAGGAATGATATCAATTTTCTCATTATGTAGTTCGCGCATGACATTTTTAACGCGCATCCCTCTCATGCCGACACAGGCTCCTACAGGATCAACCTTAGAATCTAGCGAACGCACAGTTAACTTTGTTCGGTAACCGGCATCTCTTACAATTTTATCGATCACCACTGTTCCATCATTCAATTCAGGAACTTCCTGCACAAGCAGCTGACGAACAAACTCTGGAGAGCTTCTTGATAAAACAACTTCTGCTCCGCCATTTTCCGTGTCATTTACAGTCATTAATAAGGCTAAAACTTTTTCCCCAGTGTGGTATTTTTCTGTTTTTGGGTATTGCTTCATCGGCATAATAGCTTCTACTTTGCCGAGGTCAACCACGATGTTAGCACCACGAACAAATCTTTTTACTGTTCCAGAAATAAGCTCGTTTACGCGATGTCGGTATTCCTCATAAATAACATCTCTTTCTGCACCGCGAAGTTTCTGAGCAATAATCGTACGGGCTTTTTGTGCTGCAATGCGACCGAAATCTTTTGGCGTTGCCACGATATCAATGAACTGACCAATTTGACAATCAGGGTCGATTGCTCGAGCATCTTCTAGAGAAATTTCCTGTGCTGGCACTTCAACATCATCCACGATTTCTTTTTCACAGTATACGTCAATGTTCCCTGTTTTAGGATGGATTGTTACTGTGACATTTGAAGCCCCCGAAATGCTTTTGCGGGCTGCGGCAACTAAAGACTCTTCAATTGCGCTAATGACGATATCTCTTTTAATGCCTTTTTCACGCTCTAAATATTCAAAGATTGCTATGAGATCTTTATTCATTCGTTAATGCCTTTTAACTTTTTAGCCCAAGAAATAATAACTTGATTTATGGTTGTGGCCTTAAGGATTCTGCTGCAAAATTTTTAACGGGAACCTCTTCTGAGACAGAAGAATTTGCTTTGAGAGCATCCTTATAAAGCTTGACCCAAAATATCAATCAAATAAGTTCCACAATCGATGCAAAACCCACTGCTGTTAGGATTATATTTTTATGCCTGTTTCCCTTTATTAATAACTTTCTGCGATAATCGTGGGAAAGGGGAGGCCAGCTGAGTAAATGATAAAGGCTTGGTGCCTTTAGGGCAAATCCTTTTCGCTAATTTTATACAAATTAACCAACTTTAGCTCAGTTAAGTTTTTAAGTCGTACAGCCTATAAAACAGTATAGCAGGGAAAGAGATGAAATGCATCTTTTTTTTTGCTTTGGCCTGACTGGTATAGATGAAATGTGAATAGGAAGAATACCTGACCTCAGAAGAGGTCAGGATAGGGTATCGAAGAGAGCAACTACTTAGTCGCATCCTTCTTTTTGCGTTTTGATCCTTGAGTCATCACGATGTCATCGCGGTTCTCTTGGTTTTGATCAATAAGGTATTCCTTTAATGAAAGAGCAATTTTTTTGTGCTCAGGATCTAATTTGATAACCTTAGCAGTAACATCATCGCCTTTAGCAACTACATCCTCTACTTTGCCGAAAGCCTGATCGGAAAGTTCATTCACATGAATGAGGCCCTCAATTCCACTTTCGAGCTCAACAAAAGCTCCGAAAGCTGTGATTTTAGTGACCTTGCCTTTGACAAGTGTTCCAACGGGCATCGTTTTCTCGATAGATTCCCAAGGATTATTGCCAAGTTGCTTAATTCCCAATGTAATTTTTTTGCTCTCTTTGTCTACGGATAGAACAACAGCATTCACTACGTCACCTTTCTTTAGGATTTCAGAAGGGTGGGAAACTTTTTTAATCCAGCTGAGATCAGAAATGTGAATTAAGCCTTCAACGCCGGGTTCTAGTTCAACAAAAGCGCCATAGTTAGTAAGGTTTTTAATCTCTGCTCTTACATTTGTTCCAACTGGGTATTTTTTCTCTACATCATCCCAAGGATTTTGTTCCGTTTGTTTGATGCCGAGTGAGATTTTTCCTTCCTCTTTTTGGATGGAAAGAACAATTGCTGTCACGTCATCACCTTTGTTGACAACTTCATTAGGATCGGTGACGTTTTTTGTCCAAGACATTTCGGAAACGTGGATTAGCCCTTCGATGCCAGGTTCAATCTCAATGAACGCCCCATAGGGAAGGAGATTTACAATCTTGCCTCTTACCTTAGTTCCTGGAGCATATTTTTGCTCAATTTGATCCCATGGATTTGGTTCTTTTTGCTTTAAGCCAAGAGCTACCCGGCCTTTATCTTTGTCAACGCTTAAAATCATCACTTCGAGCTTTTGGCCGATTTGAACCATTTCAGAAGGGTGCTTAATTCTTTTCCAGGTCATGTCTGTGATGTGTAAAAGCCCGTCTATGCCATCGAGATCTAAGAAAACGCCGAAATCGGTAATGTTTTTCACGATACCTTCACGAATGTCTCCAGGTTGGATGTTTTCTAGAACTTCGGCTTTTTTAGAAATTCTTTCTGCTTCTAATAGTTCACGGCGTGAAACAACGACGTTCTTTCTTTCAATGTTGATCTTCAGAATCTTGAATTCGTAGGTTCTGTCAAGATATTCATCAAGGTTCTTAATTCTCTTATTATCAATTTGCGATCCTGGCAAGAATGCTTCCATGCCGATATCGACCATTAAGCCGCCTTTAACTTTACGGATAACTTTACCTTTAACAATTGATCCTTCTTCACAGTGCTCAAGAATGTATTCCCATTGACGTAGGCGCTCTGCTTTTTCTCTCGATAAAACGATTTGTCCGTTATCATCTTCTGGTTGGTCAAGCAAAACTTCAACTTCGCCGTCAAGGACGAGAATAGAGGGGTCTGAAAATTCTTCGATTGGCACTAAGCCTTCGGATTTTAAGCCTACATCTACGACAACGTGATCTTTGGTTATTTCAACAATGCGACCTTTGAGAATCGAGCCAGGAGTCATGCTCGGCTTTTCATCAGCAGAAGTTTCTTCGCCTGCGCTAGCTAAAAGGTTTCTAAAAAGCTCCGCATCTTTTTCCTGGAAAGTCACGTCGTCGACTATATTGTTCTCATCCCAGGTGTGGTTTGAATTTTTTGACATTTAAAGGTTTCTCCTCATTTTCGTACTAATTCCAAGAGGTTACCAGAGCCAAATGAAAAATTGCAACTCTAAAATTAAGTCGTTTAATTAGTGATAATTATTGTCATTATTTTTCAATTCAGGACTGCTTTTCTAATAAATTTGAACGAAGAAAATGGTATTTTAAATTTATTAAAAAATTATAGGAAAAAAGTTATGTAGTTTATAAGTCTATTTGCATTTAGATGAGCCAATTTGTTAATTGGCGGTCTCTTGCTTTGCAATGTCCTGTTTTTTTAATTCTTGGGCAGATTTAGGCTTATAAGACCAATTTTTGTTTTAAAAGAAAACCTTAAATGTTTTCAATTTACCTTTTTAGGTAAGTTAAAAAGGATAAGGCTTTAGATTTTGTATGACTTTTTGTATTGCGGGAAAAGAATTAGCACTAGAAATTAAAAAATGAATTTCTTTTATCTGAGGCTTTTGCATGCCTAAATGAGATTTAAACACATTTTTAATGGCCCCAAGGTTTATAAATCTCCAGGTAAAAATCTTGTGAGCATTTTGGTGATGAGAACTTCCTGGGCTTGGCTTTTTGTGTTGCTTTGGAGCTGAGGATTTAAAGGGAAGCGCTTTCAAGATGATTGACGAAAAGATCTAAATTTGGATATATAGCTTCTGTTGCAAGGAGAACAAAAATGAAATCGGTGATTCCTCTCATCATTTATCAGGTAGTAAAAAATCGATCTCAAGTATTTGCTTTTAATAAAACAAGCAGTTCTTCTTCTTAATTAAAAAAATTTAATAATCGTATTTCCATATGAAAACTCTTGTAATGAAATTTGGCGGAGCTTCAGTTGCCACTCCTCAGCATTTTTCAAAAATTGCAGATATTGTCATTGAGCGACATAAGTCCTATCCTCGTATTATCATTGTAGTGAGTGCAATGGGGAAAACGACGGATGAATTAATTGCTCTTGCTACACAGGTACATCCTCATCCCCCTAGAAGAGAATATGACATGCTTGTAAGCGTGGGAGAAAGAATTAGTATTTCTCTACTTGCCATGGCTCTGGCCGCAAAAAATTATGAAGCAGTAAGTTTTACTGGGAGCCAGTCTGGAATTATTACAACTGAAGAGCATTCTGAAGCACGCATTGTCGATATCCGCCCTCGACGCTTGATCACTGCTTTAGAGGAGGGAAAGATTGTGATCGTAGCTGGATTCCAGGGTGTAAGCTACAAAGGGGAAATTACAACTCTTGGAAGAGGCGGTGGGGACACCTCAGCTGTAGCCTTGGGCGTTGCATTTAGCACTAAAGTGGAATTTTATAAAGATGTTCCAGGAGTATTTTCAGAGGATCCCAAGTTGAATGCCAAAGCTCTGCACTACCCCTATCTTTCTTATCATGAAGCCTTAACGATTACTTCAAAGGGTGCTAAAATTCTCCACCCTCGTTCAATTCAGCTAGCAGAGAAAAATTTTTTAGAGTTACACGTCTTATCCTTTAACAAAGAGCATAGGGAACGCACTCTTATTCATTCAAAAGAATGCTCGAAAAGAGAAACACCAATTTATGAGCATTTATGAAAGAAAAAGATTTTCCTGTCATTACGACATTATTTGTAGATCAGCAGGATAAAGATTCACTTTACTTAAGCGCTATTCGCCGTAATCTCAAAAAATTACTCCCTGAAAACTTTTTTGAGCAAAAAAGTCAATCTGAGCGAGCGCAAGAAAATTTAAAAAAACGTTTTCTCGGGCTTCTGCCAGCAGTAAAAGCTATTATTTGTGAAGAGGCGCCCGGTAATGCCTTTTTCCTTTGTCTTTCTAAATGTAGAACAAACGGATTTGATTTTTTCTTCAACCTGATTGTGAATTGGCTCATTCCTGGGAAAAGACTAGATGTTGGAATGGTTTATGCGATAGATTTTAGAATGCCTGAAATCGATGATGAAACTTATACTATTTGCGAAGTAGGGGTGCACATTGATAAAAAGGAAGAGTTAGAAAAGATTATCCGAGATTTCCCCATTATAGAAAGTGATGTCCGTCTAGGTGTTTCTTCTGCCTACTATGCAAGAAGAATCTTAGAAGTAAAGGGATTAGAGCCCGATCAAAAGACGGCAATGGTGCAAAGACACATCGCTTTACTCGTTAAGCGTTTGCCAAAGTTTTTTGATACAGACGTATTTTCTGAAATGCAGCATGTTCTTGTCATTTGCCATGATGATTTTAAACATCAAAGAGATGTACGCCATCTAAGCCGTATCATTAGCAGCCATTATCTTTTTAGAAAAGAACTGCTTACTTGTATCAAGTCTTTATCAGGTAAAAGGCAAGTTTCGGTAAAAATTTTTAAAGCGCAAGTTTCTTTTCCTGCTGGACAAAGGACAGTTTTAGGCGTGGCGGTAGGGCTGAATTTTTTAAGGGATAAAGAGGTTTTTGAACAACGGCATCTTCTAAAAGCCATTAAACATTATATTCCCAATGCCGAAGCGATAGAGGAAACTTTTTTTGTGAACCGCAGGGGCTCAGAGCAGATCATAACGCTCTATGTTGAGATCGAAAAAAATGATGGCCGAGAATTTACCGTGGAGGAAATTACGAATTTAAAGTTGCGATTGCGGCATGATTTAAAAAACCATGTGGCAAGATTGACTTTGCCTGTTTTTATGCCTCGAAATGAGGAAGAGATTATGCGCAATATTTTGACTTTGAGCAATCAAATTAAGTATCTGCGAGATATTCCTCAAGTTTCTATCTCTTTTGACGAACAAACCGACCGCAATTTATTCTTTACCATTATTATTGTTAAGCTGGCTAAAGAGGGACATAAATCTTTTCAGGAAATTTTTAAAGGCGGTGGGACTTTCTTGCGATATATTCACGATCGCACTAAAAATGTGGGTTATTTAAGAAAAAAATACCCTAAAGAGGCCACTGTGTTTAGGGTAAAGTTTCCTAAGGATAGCTTTTTAAGAGGGGATCACTCGATTGATCTTTACAAAGCAAGGCAGGCAGTTGTCAATGAGTTGAATCGATTATTTGGTGAATTTCGAGATTTTAATGGGGGAATGATTGCAAAGCAAAATGAGTTGCTTACCGAGGTCCGCTCTCAGCTTTCCAAGAAGGGTGCAAAATACAATGAAATCCTCCTAGAGAATTTTTTTTACTCTTTAGCACCTGTAATTATGCGTACCGTCTTAGAGCCCATGGCTTTTAAAAGCCTATTTGAAATGCTTTTAGATGGACTGGAAGTAGGGGTCCCATTCGGGCATCGCTACTCTATGAAGATGAAAGCCGAGCCTGACTTTTTTTTTGTGATGATGGTTGCGCATACGCGATCAATTCTCGATGACATTTCGAAAGCGATTAATAAATTGCACTCCCACAATTCGGAACTGGCTCAAGGTTATATTAAGACACCGGAAACGGTCTGTATGGGATATATTTACCGTTGCACAGATGTTCACAAACAAATGCAATTTCAAAAAACTTTAGAGTCTGCAGCGGAAATGTATGCCTCAAAAGCTAAGTAGTAATTAGGCTAAATCCATAAAGGACAATAGTCGAAAGCAAGGTGGCAAAAAACACTGTTTTCACAGATTTAATATGATACAGTTTGTAAAGAATATTCAGACAGCTAAGGACGATAAGTGCTGGATAAACAATTTGGAGAATTGGCGCAAGAATCTTCACAATTCCTGTAAAATCCAATGTGGAAACATAGTAGGAGATGATTAAAGTAATGAGAAGGGAGAGAGGGTAGCTGACTTTGTGGAAGGTGAGTTCCTTGTGCATATATTCTGCAGAGACTGCGGCAAGGGCAATTGCTGTTGTTAGACAAGCCAAGGCTACTGCAATACAGGCAACGAAACCGAAATGTGGTCCAAGTATATTTACAGCAATTTTTCCAATTAGCAAATCCTGAGGGATACCAGTGAGTGCTTCGCTATGGTAAGCTGCAACGAACGAAAACCCTATATAAATTAAGCCAAGCAAGGTGGCACCAATGATGCTAGCTTGAATAGCGGCTCGAATCACTTTTTTTGAGCTTGCGGGGTCGGACTCATCAATGTCTTTTCTAAGGCCTAACACAACAACGGATGAGAAAAAAAAAGCCCCGAGCAGGTCCATCGTCTGATAGCCCTCCTTCAACCCCTTAAAGAACACAGTAGTTGAGAGTTCAGTGGAAAGAGGTAAAGGGTATGTATTTGCTAATCCTTTTATAATAATGACTCCAAGAGAGATTAAAAGAATTGGTGTAAGGACACAACCGAGAACATCGATAATGCGATTTTGCCTGAAGGTAAATAAAAAAATGATCAAACACGAGGCTGCGCTAAATAAAGGTAGAGACAATTCGGGTAAAAAAAGTTGCGATGTAGAATAAGATAAAGCCACACACCTTGGAATGGCTCCAAATGGGCCGATCAAGCCCATAATAATTAAAGAAATAAAGAATCCAGGAGCCCTTCCTATTCTTTCAAAAAATTTCTTGTAATTACCATTGTAAAGTGTCATCGAGAGAAGACCAAGGAAAGGAACCCCCACGGCGGTCACTAATAGGCCTAGGATAGCAAAGAGATTTTGGCTTTTGGCATTTTGTCCAATTGCTAGAGGGAATACAACATTGCCTGCTCCAAAAAACATGGAGAACATTGCAAAGCCACTTGTAATTGTATTGGTTAATGAAGATGTAGGCTTTTGTTGGCTCATCCGCTGAAATCCTAATTTATAGGGTTAACTTATCTTTTGAAATAGCGGATCCATTTTTTTTGTGCCACGAGGAAGAGTTTTAGGGAAAAGTAATTTTATGGTACCAATAAAAAGTTAATGCAGAGATAATGATAGGGTATACAAGCTATTTAGTCATCACAAAAACTTGCCTACCTTCGGCTTCAAAAAAGGAAACTATAACAGGAATTTATGGAGAATAAAATACTTCCAAAGGTGGCAGCTTCAATTTTAGCAGGCGATTTCGGCCATTTAGCAGATGAAGCTAAGCGTATAGAACAGTCTGGAGCCGAATATCTCCATATCGACATCATGGATGGCCATTTCGTTCCTAATCTAACTATGGGACCTCAGGCTGTAGCCTCTATCAATCGCGCTACATCTATGTTTTTAGATGTCCACTTGATGGTTTATAATCCTTTTGATTATGTCGAACGATTTGTTGAAGCAGGAGCAGATAGCATTACTATTCACTTTGAAGCTACAGAAGAAGTTGAAGAGACGTTGAAATATATTCGCAAATGCAATGTGAAGGCCGGGCTCGCTTTTTGCCCCGAAACCTCAGAATCCATGATTCCAAAGTATTTGGACAAGTGTGACATGATTTTGCTTATGACGGTTAAGCCGGGATTTGGAGGGCAAGCATTCATATCTGAAGTTTTAGAAAAAGTAAAATTTACTCGAGATATTTGTAATCAGTTGGACATTCGAGCAGGAGGTATTGTTTCAAAATCTGAGGATCACCTCCCTTTCGATATTCAGGTCGATGGTGGCATCAACCAAGAAACGGCTAAGCTATCTTTAGAAGCAGGGGCCAATGTCATCGTTGCTGGAACTTATCTATTTAAAACCCCTAATATTTCTGAAGGGGTCAAAAGCCTTCGTTAAACGACTAATATAAGTGAGAAAAATATGGCCGCTAATAAGCAACTTGCTCCGGGAATGACCATTTCTCTTAATCAGAAGTTATATCGCGTAGAATCGTGTGTAAAAGTGACTGTCCCAAAAGGCACCCCTTTTATTAAAACGAAGTTGCGAGACCTGGCGACGAATCAAATCATAGAGAAAAACTTTAAGCCTGACCAGACTGTAAATGACGTATCTATGGTTGAAAGGCGTCTTGAATACTTATACCTCGAAGGTAGTGACTACCTTTTTTTAGATATTGGTAACTTAGAACAAGTTTTGATACCTTCGCCAATTATTGGAGACCGGGTCAACTATCTTAAAGAGGGCGTTGAATTAAAAGGATCTTTTTATGGCGATACCATCTTTGCTGTTGAATTACCGCAATTTTTAGAGCTTATGGTTTCTAAAACTGACATGGAAAAGTCGGAGAAAGAAGACAAAGGCACTGTAAAAATGGCTATTTTAGAAACAGGTGCTAAAGTGGAAATTCCTCCCTTTATCGAAGTGGGCGACATCATAAAAGTAGACACTAAAACTGATGAATATATTCAGAGGGTATAATTGTGGAGCTAAAACAAATCAAAGAGCTGATGACCGCTATGGAGCGGACGGGCACAAAAAAGCTGATGCTTAAAAACAGTAGCTATGAACTCCAACTGGAACGCGATTCAAATGGAGGGTATGCCCATTATTCAAATATAGAAGATTTAGCAGAAGCCAACTTTGCCCATGCAAAATTGCAGCGTTACAATGCGGCTTTGCCAAGAACTGCTGATATGTCCCAAGCAATGCATCCTCCTGAAGAAGCTGAAAAAACAGGCACTTTTATTACCTCTCCCATGGTGGGAACCTTTTATTCTTCGCCTTCACCAGAAAACCCTCCTTTTATAAAAGTAGGCGATCAAATAGAAAAAAATCATGTCGTTTGCATTATCGAGGCGATGAAAGTCATGAACGAAATTAAAGCTAACATTTCCGGCACAGTTGTTGAAGTGCTTGTTGAAAGTGGCCATCCTGTAGAATTTGGTACAAAACTCTTTAGAATAACTTAATCATATGCAAAAAGTATTGATCGCCAATCGCGGGGAAATAGCAGTAAGAATAATCAGGGCATGTCATGACTTAGGTTTGCAAACAGTTGCTATTTATTCTCAAGCTGATGCTGAAGCATTGCATGTTTTGCACGCCGATGAAGCCATATGTATTGGTGAAGCGCCATCTCATAAATCTTATTTACGCATTCCCAATATCTTATCAGCATGTGAAATTACTGGAGCAGATGCTATTCACCCTGGCTATGGCTTTTTAAGCGAAAACCCAAACTTTGCTTCTATTTGTGAAAGCTGTGGATTGAACTTTATCGGTCCTTCACCTTCATCTATTTCGCTGCTTGGCGATAAAGCTAAAGCTAAAGCAACGGCTAAAAAAGCTGGGGCCCCGGTTATCCCTGGATCTGAGGGGGTGATTTCCGATTTAAACGAAGCGACGGCTATAGCGAAAGAAATGGGGTATCCTATCTTTATCAAGGCAGTTGCCGGGGGGGGTGGCAAAGGAATCCGTATTGCCTATGATGACGCTGAATTTGTCAAATTTTTTTCAGCTGCTCGCGCTGAAGCTGAGGTCAGTTTTGGCAACCCAGATGTTTATTTAGAAAAAATGATTCAGACGCCACGCCATATAGAGATTCAAGTTGTGGCTGATAAGTATGGCCATGTTATCCATTTGGGAGAAAGAGATTGTACGATTCAAAGAAGGCGTCAGAAGCTCATTGAAGAAGCTCCAAGCCCTGTTCTCAACGAGAAATTAAGACAAAAAATTGGACAAGCAGCTGTTGATATCATTAAAGCTGCCAATTACCACTCTGTGGGAACAGTGGAGTTTTTGTTAGATAAAAATCAACACTTTTACTTTATGGAAGTAAATACACGCATCCAGGTTGAGCATACTGTAACTGAAGAGTTGACTGGCGTTGATTTAGTAAAGGAACAGATTCGCATTGCCATGGGCGAAAAGCTGTCTTTGAAACAAAAAGATGTCCTTTTTAATGGTCATGTTATTCAGTTTCGAATCAATGCGGAAAACCCCAATCAAAATTTTGCTCCATCTCCCGGTCGTTTGGAATACTATTTGCCACCCGGCGGGCCCCATGTACGTGTTGATAGTGCTTGCTATTCTGGTTATATGATTCCGCCAAATTACGATTCCATGATCGCAAAGCTTATCGTTAAAGGAAAAGATCGGCAGGAGGCGATTGCAGTTGGACAGAGAGCTTTAAGAGAATTTCATATTGGGGGAGTGAAATCCACCATACCTTTCCATCTGCATATGCTAGAGGACTTGGCATTTAATGAAGCCACATTTGACCTTACTTACATCGACGCTTTGATCGCAGATGGTTGTTCTTTTAAAGAGGACTAGCTGCCCAGGAGCTCCATAAGCAACCTTCAGTATTAGCAGTTAGCTTTTCAAAAGCTTAAGAGCTATTCAAAGTGGACTTTTCCTAAACAAAGCTTGAAGTTCCCCAATTGCTCCACAACTTATTCTAAAATTTCTTTTTAAGTAAGTTTTTGGTAGCAATGGGGGGCTATACAAGGCCGGGGCCTTTAAATTAATTCTTATTTTACCCATTCTTTAATTAATCTTAACTCTGACCCACGATAACAGAGCCCAAGATAATAATAGACCTCTTGTATAACTTCACTTGCCTGCTAAAATGACCCTTTTTGGCCTCTTTATCGTTAAATTTTTCAACCATATGTACTCATATGCTCTCAAAATTTTCCGATAAATTCACTCAAAAATGATCAATTTTTTCAAGTAAATGAAGTTATACAAGAGGTCTAATCAAAAATGTCATAAATGACTACCATGGGTTAAGATAGCCTTTCTAAGGTCATGGTAAGAAATAACCAAAAAAGTTATTATTGAATTAATTTATGTAAAAGCATCTTTTTTAAAACGAATTTTCTAAATAAAGGAAATAAAATGCGAAAATTTACTTGCCAGACATTAAGTCTTCTGTGCTGTTTTTTACCGATATTCTCTGGAACATTGTCAGCAGAAGAAAAAAACGAAGATCATTTAGAGCACATTCAGCCAGGAACTCGCGCGCTTAGCCATGTCGAAATGGTAAAAATCCAAGAAGAAAGAGCAGAGCAGGATAAAGAATCCCGTGAAAATCCTCAGAAATTCGCTCAGAAAGATGAGGGAGAACCAAAGACTGGCTTAGTGCAAGACCCATTAAATGCTAAATTTAATGTTTCGGCTAATTTTTTAACTCCCCAGGCTTCTGTTGGTTATACTACACACTCAGGTGCTTTTCACTTCCCTGCTGAAATTTCCTATTTAGGAGATACCATTAAGCTAGAAGATGGCTCTATTTGGACAGTCGCTTCATCTGATACAACTATAGTCTTAAATTGGCTGAGGCAGCAGGACCAAAATCTTGCGGTTGGTGGGGCTTCTCTTTCTCTTGTTATCACTCCTAACCACTCTTGGTTTTCAACCTACATGTTTCGTATGACCGAGCAATCCACAGGAACCTCTGTCAAAGTGAATATGTACCTTGGTCCTATTTATAATGGCTTATACACGCATTGGATCGTAGCGATTAACTACTACACACAAGAAATTTGTCTTGAAGATGGTTCCGTGTGGAGATTGTCAGGATTGGATGCAGGGATATTCAATAAGTGGTTGTTGAATGACACGGTAATTATTGGCGTCAATGATGGTTTTTTATCCACTTCTAAGCCAAACATCTTAATCAATGTGAATACCTTGACTTATTCCAGAGCAAAATGTATTTTTTAAATAATAAAATTTAAATGGCAGTTTAAAATCTTTTACCAGTGGTCCTTGAGCTTTCTTGCAAAGGGGCCATTTCATGGTTATTTGAGGGTGTAACTGCCTTTTTTGCTTATGCCGAATATAGCAGATGTCAAATTGGAAACAAATGATTCGCTTGTGCTTACACCCCTCCCAAAACATCGATCTTGTAATCTACAAGTCATCGCAATTGTAGCCCTTGAGGTTCTTTTGTCAGTTGCTGCAACTGCTATTGGTGCTGCGGCAATGATTTCTGGAGTTGCAGTTGTTTGGACGGGCTTAATTCCTTGCGCACTTTTAATGATCGGCATTTTTTTAGGAGCGCTCTGCTGCCTTAAGCCTGCGCAAAAAAATGATTGGACCTTTAAAAGACAAGCATCCGACCCTCGTTGCATCATTAGTCAGCGCAACGATTGGCAAAAAAAAGGAAGGGGCCAAGTCGCCTTGTGGGATGCTTAACTGCAGTTCGTGCTTTTTGTAGGCAAATTATTGTTTTCGGTTCCCTAAAAGTTTTTTTCAGCACGGTCACGCTGAAAGTGTCTCTCAATGCCGTTAGCGACCTCTTCTGGATCATCTGTGATTTGAAGCAGTTTTAGATCATCCCTGGAAACGCAACCTTGACTGAGCACTGTTTCCTGAATCCAATCCATCAGACCTGTCCAATAGCTTTTTCCTATGAGATAAATTGGAAAAGGATGAATTTTTTTTGTTTGAATAAGAGTTAACGCCTCAAACATTTCATCCAGTGTTCCATAGCCACCCGGTAAAAATACGAACCCTTGTGCATAACGGATAAACATCACTTTACGGATAAAAAAATAGCGAAAACGCAAATTATATTTGGGATCAATAAAAGAATTTGAAGAAGACTCATGAGGCAAATCAACGCTTAAACCGCAGGATGCGCCACCCCTTGCTAACTGGGCTCCTTTATTTGCAGCTTCCATAAGTCCTGGCCCTCCACCCGTTATAATTGCAAAACCTTTGCTTGCGATTGCTTCAGAGGCCTGTATTGCTAAGTTATAGTAGATAGAGCCTGGGGTGAGCCTTGCAGAGCCAAAAATGGAAACGGATGGTCCAATATTTGTCATGTTCTCGAATCCATCCACAAATTCTGAAATAATGCGGAAAACTCGCCAAGAGTCCGTTGTACTAAACTGCTCATTTAAAGGTGATGAAAAATTCGACATCTTTTACTCGTTACTTTTAGAGGAAAATTGATAGGGTTAAATCAATTTTCAAAGTAATGAGATGAGGTTAAAAAGAGTATCTTTTTTTTAAAAAAATTATTTTTTACTTTGAAAAATAGAACCAATAATTTTTTCCATACGTGTCTTTCTTCTTCCCGGCTGTCCTTTGTTGCCATTAGCAACCTCATGGAGATTTTCAATGGCAATGAAGGCCGAAGGATCTTCGCGATTAATGAGATCTTTTAGATCAGCCAATTGAAGGCGCTCAGCGATAACATATAAAATTTCGCGTTCGTCGCCAGAGAATCCTCCTCTGCCATACATAATCGTCAGGCCAAGGCCAAGTTCATGGATAATAGCATCTGCAATTTGTTTAGATTTTGCAGAAATAATCAATACGGATTTAGTTTCATCAAGACCAATGATCACAGTATCCATGATTTTAATAACAACAATATAGGTGATAAGAGACAAAAGAGGTGGGTGCCAATCTTGGAAAACAACCCCTGCAGCAGCGAAAATAAAAACATTGCAGACTAAGACAACCTGGCCTACTGTGAAGCCCGTTTTGCGATTGATAATGATTCCTAAAATTTCTGTGCCATCTAAGCAACCGCCATAGCGGATAATAAGGCCAAGGCCAATTCCTAAAATGGCTCCTCCGGTCACAACAACTTCTAAGGGGTCTCCTTTAAATTCCCAAGGAAATTGACCAATGATTACCAAAGATGCTGAGAAAAATAAAACAGCAAAAAGCATATGGGCTACGAAGACTTTGCCAATGTAACGATAAGCCAGATAGATGAAAGGTAGATTAAACAGGGTGAGCAGATAGGGGATTAACTTCTTGCCAAAGATATTTCCAAAAATCATTGCTATACCGACAATACCGCCGTCAATGAGTCGATTAGGAATGAGAAAAACATCGATCGCAAACGCTGCTAAAAATCCTCCCAAAGCCATCCAGGTGTAAAGGATAAATTGTTGCACAAAAGATTTTGTTGGTTGGTGGGAGAGGTGCATGTTCGTATTTCCTAAACTTCTATCATTGTTTTTTCGATCAAACTTGCGATGTAAGCTCCAGGGTAATTGATTAAAGGGGCAGATCGTCAAGTTGCACGAAGGAATTTCTGGTGAGGTGGCTAGAATCTATTTTGCGATGCGAAAAAACTTCGCGGGAGACGGGACTTGAACCCGCAACTTCCGACGTGACAGGCCGGTGCTCTAACCAATTGAACTACTCCCGCAAAAAAAACTTTAGCGTCAGTATGACTATAAATTGCATAGCAATTTGTAGCACACTTTTTAGTAATCTCAGATTATTAAGATAATTCAACCTGAAATTTTTGCTAGTGTGCATTTATTTAAGATTTAGCAGCACTTGCAAAATGGGCGCAACAGGACTCGAACCTATGACCGCCTGTGTGTAAGACAGGAGCTCTACCAACTGAGCTATACGCCCTTAACAATGGCTTTAACTTAAATCGTCACAGCACACATTGCCAATGAAGCTACTAATGTACATTTCCGCGTATTTTCTCTCAAGCATTTTTCTTCGTTCTGATAGAATTATTTTTTTTACGGAATGTTTTTATGAGAAAGCTTTTTTTTTACCTATTGATGCTGCTTCTTTCTTCCTGTGGTCCCTCTTCGCTAGAAGATTATAAGGATTTAGGAAGGAGAAAGACACAAAAGCTTCTTGAGGAATTACAGAAAATCCAAAATAGAGATCAATTGCTGGATGCTGAAAAAGAGCTGCTTACACATTATGAAGAAATTGCTGAACTAATGCAAGCTGTGGCGAAATTTCATAAACAGCATCCAAAAGATCCTCTTCCCCCTCTCACTTTTCAAGACCACGAGTTAAGTGATAAATTGCGTCTTGAAATTCTACGCATTTCACGTTTTGACGGTGGTAGAGAAATAATAGATAAAATATGCAGTAAAGCATCAAATAGAAATTAATTTCACTTTATTAATTAAATCTTAATTTAGTTTATTTATAATTTACCCTTTTTTAATAACATGGGTATAATTATGAAGATTAATTTTAATTATAGGGCGGTTTATAACTTTAATAAAGAAATGTCTATAGAGAAAAGAAGTAAACTAAAGGAACTTTTTTTAGAAACAATCACTCGTCCTTTTAAGGTGGTTTTGTTTCCAGCAGCCTCATTCCTGAGTTTTAAATTTGTTAACAAGAAAAGAATTGCTAAAGCTCGCGAAGAGTTAAAGTTAGTAGGGGGGAAAGCTTTGAAACTACAAACCCCTAATAGAATTGCGATTGATGCAATGTATATTAGTGCAGAAGAGGTAAGAAATAAGATTTTAAGTTACTTTGAGATACTCAAAGATCATAACAATGATAGCTACTACCTAAAACCCATGAAGAGCTTGGATAAAGGTCATGAAACTTTTATTGAAGCATTGGAGTCTATGGGTTTAAAAATGCATGAAGGAAAAATCTTGTTAGAAGCAAGCAGCATCGCATCGCAGACCGAAAGTGATTTAGAGGAACGTCCTGTTACGTTAATCTGCCCAGGAAGGGATATGAGTTTCCCTGCATATAAAAGAGTTGCTCTCTCCTATTTGCTAAGGGGAATTGATGTGATGTTGTTTGATTACCCCGGTGTAGGAAGAAGTGAAGGCAGCCCAACAGACTATAACACAAAACTTTCTGCAGAGACCTGCTACCAGTATATTGCCTCTGAAATAGGTATTGATAATAATAAAATTATCGTTCATGGGCACTCCCTGGGAGGGGGTATTGCAACAGATTTAGCGGCAAGGAGAAAAGGGACCACACTTTTTCTCGACCGTTCTTTTTCATCATTTGTTCAGGCGGCTATAGATAAGTATCCTCGTTTTGAAGCAATCATCAAACGCATTTTACCAAAAATTGCTAATTTTAATAATTGCGAGAATTTGAAACGTGTAGAAGGTCATATTGCGATCGCCCAAGGATTAGAAGACAAAGTAATCAATGAAACACACTCTAAAGTAAACTATGAAGTGTTAGAAAATAAAAGTGGGCGCGTTTTACAAAAAATTCAGGCCCCTGTTGGTCACAATGGCAATATTATCGACAAAGCTTCGGAAGCTTTTGATGAATTTTTAAAGAATGCGAACTTAATAAGAGGATTGTTTTCAGAATTGAGAACAAATTAGAAGATGTATTCCCCAGCAATATCTCTTCGCTCCTTACCGTCAAGGACATGAAAGACTCGCAGTTTATTTAAAGTGACGGGAGAGAGTTGTCCTATAGGAATATAGACGATTTTTTTCCCGAACCTTCTAGCAAAGCTTTTGATTAAACTGCGAGGGGGATGGCTTGCGACATAAACAACTAAAGGTTTGACAGCGTAGTCGATAGCAGCGACCAGTAAAACCTCTGCTTTTGTTCGACAATCTCTATAATCTGAGTCCGACCAAACATCGCGTAGGCGACGAGGTGGATAAGACATCATAAATCCACCGTATTCACACCGACTTATTCCTGGGCCTATGACTTTATCAAGCATAGAAGTTGCATAAAAGGCCATGTCTGATTCTTGGGTGTGTTCTCCAATCCAAGTTGTATACCAAGGATATTTCTCAGCGTAGGGTTCATTTTCCTTTGGAGAATCTTCGTTAAAAATTACCACAACAGACCCAACAGCGCCCGGAGGCTTCCCGTTGATTTTAACGTAAAGTTTCTTTTCCGCCCAATGCCGGATTGTTTCTCTTGTGTCAATTCCATCTTCGATGCTGGAGCTAAAGGGGCCTGTTTTTGCAGCTTCCTCTGTCAAAAGCTGTGTTCCCTTTTTCTTTAAAAAGTCACCAAATCGTTCAACGATTAAGTCTTCTGGTTGATAAGAGCAAATCGTAAAAGGGCCAGGAGGGTAGAGTTTGATCGTGGATTTATCGCGTTTTTGGAAACTAGCTAGCATTTTTTTACGGCTAGGTTGTCTAAGATGGAACTGAATTTTTTTGCTATTTCCCCATAGTTCCTCGATCGTTAGGGGGAGCTCATCCAACCCTTCGATATTTTTTAGATAAGGATATTCGGTGGCAAGATTCCAAACCTCGTAGGCAAAATTATGATCTACACAGCCTTTTGCAGCACTTAAAAGTTGAAAAAAATCAGGTAAAAGCCGAGAAGTTACCAGAGCATAGTTGCGAGCAAACTTCATGGTGTTGCGCAATTGGTATCCGAAAAACGCATTGCCTGTGTTTGTTTGATAATTCGGGGTGGCTTGCTTAAGTAACTGAAAGAGGAGTTTTTGTCGATCCAATATAAAATCATTCGTAGAACTGCTAAAGAAATCTTGCCTCGCTTCTTCATACGATTTAGAAATCCAGCCCCATTCTTGCATGACCTCTCTTGAGGAAGCCTGTGTAAGGGTTGCAATCAAAACTTCATCTCTTGACGCATGTTTCAATTGAGGAAAAGCACTCTGATCCATGTACTGAAAAATGCTTTCGATATGAAACATCCCACCTATAAAAAGAACTTTTTCATGCATCAAACACAGTTCTTTTAATCTTTTGGCCATATAGATTTCGCGGTTGCGGTCGGAAATCGTTCTTTGCTTCTTTTGTCGTTTGATGCTCTCGTAGTAGAGATTGTAGTATTCCTTCAGGCCAATTTTGAATAAAGAGTAGGGGTCGGGGAGAACTTCATCTAAGTCGGGATAGTAGTCGATGTCTAAATCGATACAGTGGGCTGGAATTTGATGATCGAGAGCAAGTCGTAAACCTTCAAAACTTGCATCACAAGGCTCTGCAAGATAGTAAATTGACTGATGATTTCTTTTTTCCGCGGCAATAATGCTTAAGTCAGGTAATCGTGAAGCTGCGCGGAGGAGCTGAGGCTCCATGGTTTCTGCAAGCTCTACCGCAATGCAAGTAGGTTGAATTTTTTTAAAAGCTCTGCATACCTCTACAGCAGTCTCCATATTGTAGTGGAGAATAGGGATAGCAAAAAGGTTGTCTTTTTGAAGAAAAAACGTTTCTTTCATAGGATATAGCTGAGCGCTTCATCACCAAGTGTCATTAGAATGGATTCTCGCAATAGATTATCAATGTTGGATCTTCCTCCTTTAAGACTGGAAATGCGTTTTGCTGCATACCGCGCAATGTTAATTCCATCTCTAACAGTATAGCTCTCATTATTGCTATGGGATCGCTGAAGAAAATCGATGACATAGTCGACAATGTAATCATCGGCAAAAGGAAGATTTTCTTTAAGAATGCGCTTTTCCTCGTCAGCTTCTGGAAAATCGAGGTAAATTTGTGGTTGTAAGCGGCTATGGATGTATTCAGGAATTTCGAAAGTCGAAGCATCGTCATTCATTGTCACGCAAATGCGAAAATCTGGATGAGCGCTTACTTTAAGTCCTGCTACAATAGATTCCACATAGCGCCTTGTGTCTAAAAGCGCAGCAAGTGAAGCCCAAGATTTTTCACTCATACGATTTGCTTCATCGAGGATACAAACCCCGCCTTTTATCATTGCAGTAACAAGGGCGGAAGCCACATAGCGAATGCCTCCATGCCTATCGACGACTGGAGAAATCAGTAAGTCTTCAGGTCTTGTATCCATCGTGCATTGGTATATATAGACAGGCTTATTGAGTTTTTTTGCGGCTGCATAAGCAAGCGTTGTTTTACCAACACCTGGTTTGCCAATGAGTCTAGGATTTAAAGGAATGTCATTTGGGTCAATCACAAGCCAGGCTGCCAAAAGCTGATCTAGAACATCTTGTTGCCCAATCCATTCAAATTGGAATTCATCAGGAAATCCCAAGGCAATTTCTATTCCTTGCAGAATGATGCGACTTTCGTGCTCGCTTGGAAGGCAATTCATGCTATTCTCGTGGTTTTGGGGGTTTAGCTGCTTTTTGAGATCCATAAAGAAGACCTGCTTGCGCAATGTTTTCGCGAGCGTTAGGATACAGCATTTCGATTTCTTGAAGAAGCTTATCCACCTGTCTGCGCATAGAATTTTGTCCAACAGGGCAGCGACAGGTGATACGGGCAAAGCCATACTGTTTTGAAAATTCTTTTATGTCAGTCTCTGAAATGTAAATTAAGGGGCGAATAATTGTGATCCCATAATGGTGCATTTTTATTTTTGGAAGATTCCCTTCAAATTCGCCTTTATTTAAAAGGTTCATGAGCAGTGTTTGTGCGCTGTCATCTCGGTGGTGGCCAAAGGCGATGGTTTCTGCCCCTACTTTTTTAGCCGCCTCAAAGATTAAGGAGCGCCGCTCTCTTGAGCAGCTGTAACATTCTAATGTTTCTAGCTTCTGTGTAGAGGTGCAGGTGATGTAGTTGACTTGTAAGCGATCACAGATGTTTTTAAGAAAATGGCCATTCACACCCGCTCCACAGGAGAATTCTCCGTCAACATGGATAGCGCTAATTTCAAGTTTCTGAAAACCTTTTCCGGAGATGGCATTTAGCAAAAAAAGTAGGGCAAGGCTGTCTTTGCCACCACTTAAGGCAACAGCGATTTTCTGGACTCCTTCGAGCATTTTGAAGTCGAAAAGAGCTTTTCGAAAAGTGCTCTCAAGTCTTTTTCCAAGTCCTGTCCAAGGAGGGGATGCAATTGGTATTTCCATTATTTTAAATTGTGAAAATTTTAATATAGGAATATGATACTAAACTTGTTGTTGCGAAGTCAATTGATTGATATGAGGCGTAAAAATGAATAATAAAATTGGGCGTAATGATCCCTGCCCTTGTGGATCTGGAAAAAAATTTAAACAATGTTGTTACGGTAAGCCGGCTGCAAAAAAGCCTTTGCCCTTTAAAGCAACAGTTTTATCACAACCTAAGCAGATAGACCTGATGGCACGTACTTTTGGACAATACATTGAAGCTGCCGAGCAAGAGCAGTTACCTCCTTTGCCTCCTGAGTTAACCAAAGAAAATCACATTGAAGAGAAAACCTCTTGATGCTAAATCTGCTTATTTGCTATAACAACTGCTTACCTCACTTGTGAGGTGAGCTTTTCATGCTGGCATAGCTCAACGGTAGAGCACTCGCCTTGTAAGCGATAGGTTGTGGGTTCAAGTCCTACTGCCAGCATCTTCTCCTCTCATGGGGGTGTCGCCTAGTGGCAATGGCAAGAGACTGTAAATCTCTCGACTTCGGTCTGCGTTGGTTCGAGTCCAACCGCCCCCATCATTATCACGGACAGTTTTGAGAAAAATTGCAGGAACAGTCTATAGCCATAGTGTTTTCCATGGAATTTGTACAAGTCTGCCATTTTAGTAATTCTTTTCAGAGTGAAATAATAGAAGTCAGGGTGAAATGGACGATTTTCTAAATGCTTGATTGTTCAGCTTTACGAAAAGTTTTTTTGCTTTTTATTTAAAATAATTTGATCTCGCAGGACATAAGGATCTAAATCAAGATCTTCACCCCAGGCTACAGTATCGGTTTTTTTATCAATATATACAGACTTAAAGTAATCGATCGAATTCCAGGAAGAAAAAACTCCTTTCCCTACAAGATTTTTTAAATCAACCTCACCTTCGATACCATCATCAAAGAGAATCCATAACTTATAGTTGTCATGGGGCTCACATTTAATAATTTTTGCTCTATGGAATTCCATAATATTTATCTCATTCAAGAGGGGCTATTTTTTCTAATTTTTGCAGTTTTTCTGCAAGTTTCCAATCCTTTATTAACTCTTGTTGATGTAATGCAGCCCATTCTATAACAAGACTTAATGCTTTTGGTGGTAGATGACCTTGTAATATTCCTAGGGGATCAATTCGTATTAATGCTTCATGTTCAGCGTATCTAGCATGAAAGTGTGGTGGTGCATGATCGTTGAAATACATCAGGATCAATATTCCAAAAAACTCAGAAATCGTAGGCATAAATCAGCTCTATCCTCATCTTATCAAAAAAATTCAACACTATCTAGTTAATATAACTTTTCCGCAAATTTTCCGCACTTTAATGCAAAAAACTGGCATAAAATGGAATAAGCTAGCACGATCAAAAGTCTTTTAAATCATTGATTGTATTGGTGTTATGTGTAATGCTTTAAGCTGTTGCGTGGAAAGGAAACCGACTGTAAATCTCTCGGCTTCGGTCTGCGTTGGTTCGAGTCCAACCGCCCCCCAGTCTCGGATTGTCAAATGTTTACAATCCATGTCCTACTAAGCTTAACTTTTTATTATAAGTTTTAGGGGACAACGATATGACAATTGACCTAAATATTTAACAACAATCTACTAGACTTATCGGGCTGCTTCTCATTTTTTATTTATGAAAAAATAAATTTAGAGAAATGAAGATTTTTTTAAGGTGAAATTTTTTGCACTTAGGCATTTGCAAACTACATTTTATACAACGATAATGTATTTGCGGTTGATTTTGCTTGAAAACTAGTAAAGTAATAAGAATTTGTAATAAACCCAAGATCCTAGGAAGGAGTTTTATTTCGGCCATCCTTGGATAGGCAAGAGCCTCTTTTTTCTATATGGAAATGGGAAATTGGATGACAAACATTCTCAGCTTTTAATCTCTGAATTGATACAGCTAGAGATAGAGCGAAATGCCGGAAGAGTTTCATGAACTGAACATTTCAATTTGATTGTCCCTGGGAGAGGGGATAAGCTCCTCCTATTGATCTCTTCTCAAGATTGGACATTCTAATGACCATGTGTTGCAACCATTCAAATGGTTTACAACTGAGAGCAGTGCTTGTTCTAACGCTACCTTCAGTTTTCTTTGGTCTCTCAATAAATCCTTAAAATAGTAAGTTACTCATCTAAAGATATTACGTGGAAATGTTCAAGTGTTTTGGCAGAAGTGATGCCATCACTAAGAGAACCTTAAAGAAAGAGACGGTAATCAATATCAAAAATCTTTTCCAAACGCTTAGCTATTTTTGGGCTAATTTGACGCTCGCCACGTTCCATTTTAGAAATATTAGACTGTTCTACGCCGATTGCTTCCCCAATTTTTTTTTTGCGAGAGGCCTTCTCGATTTCTCAACCCTCGTAAATTAAGCGCAGCGCCAGACACATCATCGAAGACTTCTTTAGCTGCTTCTCTCCAATCAATGGGTTCACTTTTTGATCTTTTATATGAATCGCCCCATTCTTCAGTAAGGCGCTTTCTCGTGCGTTCCCGCATAGTATACCTCTATTAATTTTTCTTGTTTATAGACTCTCCAACAGGCAACATAGGTAGGGCGCTCCTTCTCTAAATGGCAGTGATAGAGCAGATCTTTCAGCTTACTGAAATTTGGCCAGTTCAATCTTTGGTATTCGTTCAACTCTAGATCTTCTTGTAATAATCGAAAGGTTTTTGCTGTAGAGCTAGGGAGTTCTTTGAAAGCCTTCTTAGCCTGTCCGGTGAGCTTTATTGTCCAATTTTGTCTGAGTCATTAGTGTGAATACAGGTCAATTTTGACCTATTTGCAAGCAAAAAGAAAATTACATTAAAGCTCACACAATCATTTTTGTAGTACTAAATATGTAATGCTCGGTGCTGGTTATAGTCGCAAATGAAATATTTGATCAAGCCAATAGGGTGAGCTAGTTTCTTAGAAAAGAACGAGCTTTTCTCACGAGTCGAGGATACCTTTGCCTAAGGGTGTTTGTTATTAAATCTTTCAATATAATTTGCCTTTCCAGACTGTTTTCCGACGGGTCAGTGCTGCATTCAAGGAAGGACTTCGTAATATACTTAAGAATTTGTCTGTATAAAAGAGGGCTTTTCTTTTTAAATCTTCTGACAATTTTACTAGCAAACATTCTGCATCTGTGTGAGTTCGCCTTCCCACATGCATAGCTAAAATTTGTCGAGTGGCAGAGTGAAAAACAAGCCACAACCATTGCTGGTTATTCTTGCTTCCTACATAACTCCAATGTTCATCTAACTCAATCAAAGATACTTCAAATTCCTATGTGCAGGTTACAGGGGAGTTTAGGTCCCCATGCAATTCATTGATGAATTACAGGAACCATGGCATGCTAATGTTAAAAATACGGCAGATTCACTCCAAAGAAACTCGTTCGAGAATAGCTTGACGAACTAACGAGCGTCCTTTTCCGTTAATGATTTTAATTTGAGGATTAATGACGAATTGCCGTCCACAGTTAAGAAATGGATGATTTTGCTTAGCGTTATGAATATGTCCATTCTTTTTAATTGTGGTTGATTTGCAATTTGGGCATGCTAAAGTCGTTTTGGATCTCCACTAAATGAAAATCTTGTAGCAAAACTCTTTAATCTTGAAAAGCCAAAGAAAATTTCAGATGGCATTACATGTTTAGAACTGCCCCCTTTTCAATGGTGGGAAAGTATAAAAATTATGCTATTAAGAATTTCATTTTTAAATTACGCTTTTGCTCAATTCTTTGATAACTGAGGTAAAAAATGTTTGCTCCGTCAGGCCCACTAAATTCCGCTCGATCACATAGCCTACAACCATCCCTAAGGTTTTGGGAATTACCTCCTCCTTGGAATCAGGATTCATTGCAATCCTATTGTGATCAAGTTAATCGTCAGCCTAGAAATCGAGGCATTAAATATGAAGAGCTATTGAAGTATTTAAGTAAAGCAGACAGAAGCCAATTAACACCGGAAGGTGTTGATGATTTAAGCCGCAATTTATTGACTCTCATCCAAAAAATTCCAGATGATGTTAAAAAAAGAGAAAGCATTAAAAAAGCTCTAGAGAAGATTTGTTTCTTTCACCCTACTTTAGGTTCTCTGAACGTACTGAAAAACTTTTGTTTGCATGTTAATGAATCTGTTGGGATAAGAACTCATGTTTACGAGATAGTTTTAGGATTAATCCAATCGTCACTTCCAAGAATAAGAGAGTTTCAAGACTTAGAATCGCTTGGTCGATGTTTTACTTTAATTAAGCATTACATACCTTCTGATATCAAAAAGGAAAATAACCTTAAAAAGGCAATTTTAAATCTAGAAAAGCATCAAGCAGATTTGTTGAAACGCTATTGCTTTTTTATAAATAAGAGAGAAAATCCTATTCGTTCTTATTGGTTTATACTCAATGCGATTATAGAAGCTACAAAATTTCAAACGACAATCGAAGAATTACATCGTTTAAGCCAGAATTTAACTCTAATTATTCAACTGATTCCGATGCGCCATAAGCAGGAGATTGAAGAATGCATCAATGAGGCCAAATGGCATTTAGCCTCTTCATATCGTCTTCATCATTTTATACCTCTGAAAAGGGAGCTTCGTAATGCAGAAGAGAGCTCAAAGGTTAACATCCTTACCGAGGAAATTAGGTTTATTGATAGCAAATTGCCTGCCGAATTAGATCCTAATTTAAAGAAAGAAGTTGAAAAATGCCTTAAATTTTCCAATCGCAAATTTTTAATTCGATACTTTGTGGAATCTCGACAAAATGCTGTAAGAGGCCAGGATACCTTACATTCCTCTTCAACTTCAGAGGTAATAGAATCCACTCGCTTACAGGAACGTAGAATTTATCCTATCTTATCTATAGATGGGGGAGGACTTCGAGGAATTATCCCAGCGACAGTATTGGTTCAGATTGAACGAATCACGAATAAACCGATCTCAAGCCTATTTCAGATGATTGGAGGGACATCAACGGGAGGAATTTTAACTTTAGGTTTAACAAAACCTCATCCCGATGGATCAGGATTACCAGAATATTCTGCTCAAGACCTTTTAAATCTTTACGCGGAGGAGCATGGCCAAATCTTTAGACAAAACCCTTCGTATAGAGAAGACCTTTCAGATTTAAAGTTGGTTGAGAAAGTCCAAGAAGCCATTAGAAATCCTAAATATATAACTCCAGACCTTTTTCAAGAAAGATTTCATGATTCTCTCTTGTCCTCTGCTTTGACGGATGTTGTGATCACAGCAAACACTGAGAAAGCTATTATTTCGAAAGTGTATAGTATTTCATTAGCCACATTGACTGGGTTTATATCTTTTGGGACTGGACTTCTTGGATATGAACCTACTTCTATCTTTTCACATGATAGCATACCTAGGAAAGTCCATTTATTTACAAGGCAGGGACTCAAAAAGCTCTCTTATAGCTTGGGTAAGCTAGAAGGACTCACTACATTCCCGCGAAGGTACTCCTATCCAGCACGCTTGACAGAGCCAGTCCCACTCTATTCAATTTCTCGAAAAGGTAGGGATTTTTTCATGGCTGATATTGCAAAAGTCACATCTGCAGCCCCAAGCTATTTTCCTGGATTAACATATGATGAACAATTGTTCGTGGATGGAGGAGTACTGCAAAATAACCCATCTATTCCTTGTGTCCTTGAGGCATTAAATAGGGGACAAAAGAAAGATAACTTGTTTATGGTATCTTTAGGGACAGGTGTAGAGCCCTTACATAAACCAAAAGCTAATTTAGGAGCTTCTCTAGCCTCTTTATGGTTTGAAACAACCCAGCCCCATGTACAGGAAGATTGCACATTGCGTAACATGTTAAATTTGGGAGCTTGTCATCGTTTTCAATACCATTTTGAAAATCATGCCCCAGATTTAGATGATACAAGCCCCGAAACAATTAACAAGTTACAGGCAAGCGGCCAAGAGCTTGTGGAGGAAAATATAGACCATATAAGGGAAGTGTGTAAAGTTTTAAGCCCTGAAAGTATTTAAATAGTTTGTAGAAGAAAACCCTTAAAGAATTATTTGTGCTGGGCCTTGTTGCATAAATCATCCTGTGGACGAGATTTATGCGCAAAAGTGAAAGAAACGCTGCGGATAGGATCTGCTTGCTAAAGAGAAGGTGAATCTATTA
>VKHO01000012.1 GCA_011125455.1 Chlamydiales bacterium STE3
TTGCTTCCTTTGATATAAGCTATCAAAGGAGATGACCACGTATGAAATTTTTTATCAAGTATTTCTAATTAAAACCCCCTGCCGAAGCAATGGATCAGTCTTTTTAGAAAGCGTGTAAAACATTAGAAACTAAATTGAAATTGCCATAATATGATGATATAATTATTCCAAAAACAAGGTTTAGTATGACAATTGATTTGAAAACCGCCCTCTTAAACGGTGTTAAATTTTTTGAATCCCCCAGTGATATTTTCGTTGCCGATGCAAATGGCAAATTAAAACGTATTTCTAGATTCAATTTGTTGGGAAGATTCATTGAATGGATAAAAGATTGGAATACAAAATGGAAACGAAGTGAAAACACTGACCAAATCTTTAAAAAAACTTAGAAATTATTCAATTAAACCTGGAAAATGATCCCAAAAATAACTACAGTTTTGTAAGTTGTTGCACTCCAAAGTTACCATTTTTTAAAAAATATGCTGTTGATTATTCGAACAGGACGATGATTGACTTAGCTGATAAGATCATGGCGTCCTCATTTGATACTAAACCAGGGATTCATGAAATAGCAGTAAAAATAAAAACAACAACATCACATATTCTTAAAAATTTGAGTGAAGAAGAAAAAGATAAACTTGCCGAACACCCATTTCTATAAAATTTTCAATATTGCTAATTCTTAGATATAATATCATGCGATCAATCTCTTTAGCATGTTCGTGATATAGTTATTAAGGCTTTCTCCCTGAAGCTGAGCTGCAATGGATAGCTTGGCATGTAAGTCTGGAGGAATACGTAGGTTGAACTTACCCGAGAATGGCCTATCTGGCTCTTCTCCTCTTTCCTTACAGAAAGCCAAATAATCCTCAATCGAATCCTTAAATGCCTGCTCAATCTCATCAACAGTTGTGCCTTGGAAGGTAACAACATCTTTGATACCAAGCACTTCCCCGTGAAAGATTTTAGCCTCATCGTCATACTCGACATGGCCAGTATAGCTTTTGTATTTCATTATGGTTTTACTCCTGCATTTTCTAAGAAACGACGCACAGAAACCAAAGCTCCTTTATCAGTCTCTTTCTTTGGGTGGGGCCGATGAAAAGTAGCGCGGACTCCGTTTAATGCAAACCGCACTCGCGATCCTTCCCCTTCTGTAATCTCAGTATTCAAATGGCGCATTAAAGACTCAATATCTTTCCAGACCACATTCGATTGAACCGGTTGCTTAAAAATCGCTTCCAGTGTGCGCTGATGTTTTTTATTCATAACATAATGGTACCAAAATATAGTATTAACTTCAAATGCCCACTATTTATGTCCCAACGGTGGACCAAATAAGGACAATAAATCACTGGGTGCTCTATAAAATCATGATAGATGGAAATACCCTTATCCTGAGTGCTGTTAGCGGTGAACTTATAATAGACTAGGAACTGCTGGCAGTCTCAAAAAGTGTAGCCCCCTTATGAAGGGTTTCTAAATACTCCATTTCTGGGATGGAATCGGCCACAATGCCTGCCCCTAGCTGGACATCT
>VKHO01000013.1 GCA_011125455.1 Chlamydiales bacterium STE3
ACTAACACGAGTGAATCGATGATTTATTTGGGTATGTCCAGGTTAATTTTAAGGCGAATTGGAAGTTTGTGAACACCCTCTCAAGCTTCTTGGTTTTGACTTTATCCCAATTAATCAAATTTGAATTATTACTCTTGTCAGTTTTGGGCGCACTCATCGCTACCTCTCTTTATTAATTTAATTAAAATTATATTCTAATTAATATAAGTTGTAAATAACTAAGCTGAAGGAATTTTAGGTTAAAAAAAAAGGCTTCACTTCTCTAAATTTTATTTTGTGAAATAAAAAAACGAGAAGGAAGCCATGGTAGTAGATATTATAGCGATTTATTGCCCTGTAGAGGGCTATCTCCTTTCAATTAAGCATAAAGATTGCCCAAATGCCAAACTGACCACCTCAGAAATTATGTTGATAAGCGTAGTGGCTATGCGATTTTTTTATGACAACATAGAGACTGCAAGGCAGTTTCTCGTGAAGCATAATTACATTAGCAACTACTTAAGCAAAAGTGTGCTAAATCGTAGAATGCATGGAATTCCTACGACGTAGTGAGAAAGGATTTTAGCATTTATACAAAGAGCAAAGAATCAAGAGGAGTTGCCATTAGAGTATATTGTTGATGCCTTTCCTGTATCCGTTTGTAGAAATATAAGAATACGCAACTATAGAATTTATCAGGCAGAAGAGTTTAGGGGATATAATTTTAGTAAACGGGAATGGTTTTTATGGACTCAAAGTCTCTGTAATAGCTTCACAAGATGGCTGTCCACTGCGAGTGATACTTTGCCCAGGAAGTGAGTATGATTCAGCGCCGTTTAAGTTTATGGATCATAAATTACCAACAGGAAGTAAAATTTTTGGTGATTCAGCATATTTGAATTACGCCTATCAAGACAGGCTAGAGAAAAATGAGAAGATACGCTTGATAGCAGAGCTAAAATCTAATTCGCTACAGCCTATCGATCTACATAATTGGATAAATTTAAAATATATTCGCAAGTTTATTGAGGGAGCGTTTGGCGTGATCTCCAGAATGCTACCGAGAAAGATTCATGCTGTTACTCCTGAAGGCTTCGAGATTAAATTGTTAGGATTTCTTGTTGCAGCTGCTACAAATTTTCTACCAAAATAGATTCAATCAACCAAATTTTATCGCTATTTATAGCTTAAGCCATTTAATGGCAAAAAATCCAGGCAAAAAAAAAGCCTCAG